>JAIERI010000150.1 GCA_019747015.1 Xanthobacteraceae bacterium | reverse complement strand
GCCGGTCGCAAGACGGCCTTCACCGACCAGTTCGACGTCGTCCTCAAGCGGCTCCGGAAGACGCGCCTCTTCGTCTTCTTCCGGACTCACATTCGCCAGATCGATGTCCTGCGGCGGGACATCCTGCGCGCTTAACCCGCCCGGATCCGGGCCTTTCTGTGCGGCCGAGAGCCCCGCGGCGGATTTCTGATCCTGCCCCACCGGAGTCTCAAAATCGTCCTTGTCCATGTTCATAAGCTAGGTATCGCGAAACCAGACGGCCAGCCGCGCCGGTAACACTCCCTTAATAATGATTCACACGCGCTAAGGCTTCTTAACGAGTGTTTAACGTAAAATTCCCGATAAATCTTACGCATTTAAAATGGAATTCCGTAACCACGCGGAGCCATTGCGCAACGCGGCAACGCGGCGTGCAAAATGAGAGATGGCGTTGAAGTGCGCATGAGGGGAAGTTGAGATGAGCAAAAAAGCTCTTGGAGCGATGGTGTTCGCGGCAGCCAGCGGCATCGTGTCCGCGCAAGCCGCCGATCTGCCCTATGGTGGCCGCCAGCCGGCGCCCTATACGGTCAACCAGCCGCTGAACATGTACAGCTGGGCCGGACCTTACATCGGCGGCAATATCGGTTATGGCTGGGGCGATGTCACCAACAACCCGACCAGCCCGTCGGGCGTCAATGGCGGCCTGCAGCTCGGCTACAATTGGCAGCGCGGGCCATGGGTGTTCGGCGTCGAGGGTGACATTCAGGCCAATGCCGCCGACGACACCTTCGCGCCGTGGAAATTTTCCAACCCCTGGTATGGCACCGTGCGCGGCCGCGTCGGCTATGCCTTCAACAACGTGCTGTTCTACGGCACCGGCGGTCTGGCATTCGGCGAACTCAAGGGTGAGACCTTCGGCCTTTCCGAAACCCGCGACAGCCTCGGCTGGACGCTCGGTCTCGGCGCGGAAGTCGCACTCACACAGAACTGGTCGGCGAAGGCGGAGTATCTTTACGTCGATCTGTCGCAGCGCGATTTCTCGATCACGGGTCTGCCAAACGGATATCAGTTCGGCGTCATTCGCCTCGGCGCGAATTATCACTTCTGATTTTTACACCAGATGTCGAACAAAAATACCGGGCCGGTGGTCCGGGATTTTTGTTTAAACGATACCGCCAGCTCTAAGACGAAATCACCAGATCGACGGCCTTGGGCCCTTTGCCCTTCTTGTCGGGCTCGACCTCGAAGGTGACGCGCTGTCCCTCGGCAAGAGTTTTCAGGCCGGCCCGTTCAACCGCCGTGATGTGCACGAAAACATCGGGCCCGGCATTGTCTGGCTTGATGAAGCCGTAGCCGCGCTCCGCATTGAAGAACTTTACCGTCCCGCTCATGGCCATCGGGAAACTCCCCCGTTCCTCCACCAGACCAGGCGCCCGCCTGCTGGCCGGATGTCCCGGCGCGAGCATAAACCTGCCCACGTCAAATTGACTACGGGAGATGTGACGGTTTTTTGAAAATGCCGCAGTGCGCGGCTGCTCGGGCTATACTTAAGTCTTGGCGTTTTCGACGCGATAACGGCCCGCTCCGCCCTGCCCGAGCGGCTTTTCAAGCTCATGCAGAACGATCTTGAGTTCGGATGCAAGCGTCCAGGGTGGATTGACGATTAACAGACCGGCGGACACCAGTCCGGACTGAGGCGTCTGCGGCGCGACACTGAATTCCACCCGCAGGCATCGCTCCTCGGTCGGATGCGCGTCGCGCGCGATCTGCGTCACCCGCGCGGCAAGCGCGTCTGTCGCGCGGCGCTCCTTCACGGGGTACCAGAGCATGTAAATGCCTTGCGGCCATTTGGCGAATGCCGACGCGAAGCCCGCGGCCAAATTCGCGAACTCATCTTTCTGTTCGAACGGCGGATCAATCAGCACCAGCCCCCGCCGCTCGTTCGGCGGCACGAAAGCCGGCAGCGCGGTCCAGCCGTCGAGATCGACCACCCGCGCCTGCTCGTCGCGGCGCAGATTGGCGATCAGGGTCTTGCGGGCACCGGGCTCGGTCTCACAGGCGACCAGACGATCCTGTGGACGCAGCAGCGCTCGAGCGATCAGGGGCGAGCCGGGATAGGCAGTCAGATCGCGCTGCGGATTGAACGCGCGCACAATATCGAGATAAGGCGCGACCAGGGCAGAGGCGGCGTCGGAAAAACGCGCCTGCATGATCCGCGCAATCCCGCTGCGCCATTCGCCGCCGCGCTGCGCTTCATCGGAGGTGAGATCGTAAAGTCCCGCACCCGCATGCGTGTCGATGACGCGGAATGCGGACTGCTTGTCGTGCAGATAGGTCAGAATGCGCGTCAGCACGATATGCTTGACGACGTCTGCGAAATTTCCAGCGTGGAAAATGTGGCGGTAGTTCATGACTCAGGGTTACGACATCGCGCGGCGAATGTAACGCGATGCCTGTCCGGCGCCGTTATCCGCCCCTCATTGGCGGCATGACGATTTCGTTGCGGCGGCAGGCGCGGCGGTCGATTTCCTCACAGGCACGGAACTGCAGATCCTTGTTCATGCAGATTCGTACTTCGCCGAGCCTGCGGCTGTCGCAGGTCACCGCGACGGCGGTATTGCTCAGTCCCGGATTGGCCTTGATGAAGGCGTCTTCTACGTCCGCGGGCGTAACCGTCTTGGTGTCTGTCATATCGAGATATTCAGGCGGAATTTTCACCGCCGCACGCGCCTTGCGTACGGTTTCGAAATAGGCGCGCGCGCTGAGCCCCGAACAGGTGCCGTGCTTGTCCCACTCGTTGTAGATCAACCCCGGCGCGGGCATCAGATCGAGCATCGATTTCATGATGCGATGATCAAGCCGCGGCGCAGGGCGCTCGCAGTAATTGGGAAAGCCGCGGTCGTATTGCGGCCACAGCCCATGCACCACGAATGAATAGGGACGGCCGCCGCATTGGGTCTGTGTGCCGCGACCGGTGCTGCCGCGCTCACTTGCAGCTTCGCAATATGACGGCGACCACGACAGCGACAGCACGTAGAAATCGAACTCGCCCGGCGCGTTCTGGCGGCGGTCCTGCGCCGACGCAGAGCTGGTGATCGCGCCAGTGAAAATCATTGCAGCGAACAGCGAAACAGAAAGCCGCGACAGAAATCTCGAGAAACCGATCATCGGAACGCCCCCGTGCCCGCGATGAGAAAACCTATCGAGGGCTTTGTTCCCCTTGACACAAGTACGCTCTAGGGGTAGATTAGCGGTCATTGGAGCATATCCCGATGGCCGCAACACTCTCAGTTCGACAGTTTTTCCAGAGATTTCCTGACGAGGAAGCCTGTCTGGCTCATGTTATGGAGGTCCGCCATGGGCTGCGCCACGTTTGCCGGGCTTGCTCCAAGGAGGCCACGTTTCACCGAATCACGGGCCGTAAGGCGTTTGCCTGCGCCCAGTGCGGCGATCATGTTTACCCGTCCGCTGGCACCATTTTTCAAGACAGCCGCACGCCATTGCAACTGTGGTTTTATGCGATCTTCCTGTTCGTCACGACTCGCCACGGCGTCAGTTCTCGTGAGTTGCAGCGCCAGCTTGGCGTCACCCTCAAGACCGCTTGGCGTATGGGTCACAAGATTCGCGAGCTAACGGGTCGGGCAGACATGAAGGTCATGCTCAATGGCCACGTCGAAATTGACGAAACCTATGTGGGCGGCCGGGCAAATCGTGAGCAAGCCTTCAAGAGCAAGACCATCGTAATGGGGCTTAAGAAGCGCGGCGGCCGCTTGCATACCGAGGTGATCCCCAACACCAAGATGACGACCTTCGAGGGCGTCGTTACCCGGCAAGTTTACGAGGGCAGCACGATCTCGACAGACGAACATCTGAGCTACGGTTTATTGAACGTTAGCCCCTTCAAGCACGAAACCGTCAATCACGGTTCTAAGGAGTATGCGCGTGGCGAAGTGCATGTGAACAGCGTCGAGTCATTCTGGCGGATTTTCAAACTCTCGATTGCTTCAACGCACATCCACATTTCCAAAAAGCACTTTGATAGCTACCTGCGCGAATTCACGTTCAGGTCGAACCATCGTGCGCGGGAGAATGCGATGTTTGATCTTCTTGTGGCGTCGCTTTGATCATTTCTTCGATCAATGCATGGACTTCAGCGGCATTTGCTGGCTCTAAGCCGCGAGATTCCTCTTGCTGGATAAACTCTTGTAATCGCTGAGTTCTAAGGGCTTCACTAAGAGTTAAGACACTGGAATCGCTCATAGAATCGGCCGATCATGTTGACTTATGAAGGCATATTACCACATATGGAGATGTGGCGGAGCCATCATCAGGGCGGTTACCCCCGACGATGGCCCCTAACCACCTACGCTAATAACGCGCAGACTTTCCGCACTTAGCACCACCCCCCTTCCTAGTTACCCTCGGCGTGAGGGCGGGGTTAGCGGTCACCAACCGCCGTTACACGGGCCTTCGGAGATAGCCGTCTCCGGGGCCCGATTCTTTTGTCCTTACGTCTCCCAAGGGAGACCGAGTGCATCCTTGACGCCCTTGCCGTTAGGACCGGCAGAGCCTCCCCATTCGATCAGTCCATAACCGCCGTGCGCAGGGACATTGTCGAATTTCTTGGATGTGGACAGATAGCTAGAAAGTGTCTTGGCGGGGATTTGCCCGGTCAAATGAATGCCTTTTGCCTGAATGTACGGGAGCAACTCACCCGAAGTAGCGCGGCGTCCTCGGGCCACCAAGAACTCGGTGGCGGCTGCGTCGACCTGCGCGGCCTTCGTCTTGGCCGTGAACTGCTCCGCCAGCGCGGACAAATTCGACTGAACTGGCTTCGTCTCCAGAACCTGGATTGTTACGCCGGGCGACGGCGTTGGCCCCGGAGCTGGTGACGCCATAATGAAATCAATTCCGCTGCGAGCAGCATCAGCGACCGGGGTTTGGGCGCGATACACCGCAATGACGTTCTTGGCGGCTTGGAGCTTCTTCCAAGCGGCTGTTTCATGAAGCTCGGCTTCAAGCCTCACAACCTCTGCCTCCGCAGCCTTCAACATGGCGTCGGAACTATTGCTATCGCCCTTTTTCGTAAAGTTGATCATGCCGGAACCTCTTATCCGTAAGGGGAGGTAGGCCCGACTCTGTGATTAGTCAAGGAGAAAACGTGAACACGGGTCAGAAAAGTAAGAGCATTAACAGACTGGCAATATTCTCCTCGTCAAAAACCCCGAGAATGCTAGGTATAGCGGGCAAAATCCCCTACTTGTGTCAAGGGGAACAACGCCCTATCGAGGCGATCAGAACATTTCAAGAACAAATTTGGAGATGGCGCCCGGCGGCGAAAGGTCGCCGCCAAGCGATTCAGATCAGGGTTTCGCGGACCTGCAGGAAGGATTGTACGCCCACTCACGATCGAGCCCGACGACGCACCACTCCACGCCGGAATCCCAGCCAGAGCCGGCAAAGCCGCCATCCTCGATGATCGAGTAATTGACCTGCCGTGCCGTGCCGTCGTTCAGCGTGGCGCTGGCCGAGCAGAAGCGGCGCGGGATGCTGTTATAGGCGCTGTTCGGACCCGACCATGGCCGGTAAGCCACTTCGCGCACATCGGCGAAGCCGGTAATCGCAAGGGCGGAATTCCAGTATTTGCCTTCCTTCTCCGAGAATTGCGAGGAGATGGCAGACAAGGCCTGCACGCATTGACCCATCTGACCGTCATAACGCGGCCCGGACAGCCAGAAATTCAATTCCAGCGGGTTGGCAGCACGGGCAGCGTCCCCCATGGCCAGCAACCCGAAACCGGCGCCCAGCAACGTGGCAAGGACCGCAGCAAACGAGGATTTGCGGAGGGAAGCAGAAAGAGGGCGCATGAAGATATGTCCGTATTGATGTGGCGGACCGTGCCGCGAAGCCATGCCGGGGTCAAGTGCAGCGCGGCAACACCTTTGGGCAACCCCTCCCCCAAGGCTCCGATGTCCTTTCAATGCTTCTGGTGCATGGATAAAGTGGCCGGAACGCGAATGGAGACCACGATGCGAAAGATTCTTGGCCTGACCGGCTTGCTGGCAACCCTTCTGACCTGCGCCGCGCCGGCACGGGCCGACTGGGTGCCCCCTTTCAAGGGCAACGATACCGGCGGCATCATCGCCTATTCGCTCTACACGGGCGGCGCCGACATCAAGGCGATGGCCACCGATCACTGCGCACGCTACGGCAAATCCGTGAAGCTCACCGGCGTGCAGGCGGTCTATGGCGGATACATTTCCTTCGCCTGCGTCTGGGTGCCGCCCGGCAGTCTCGAACAGCCGCTGCGCGCCGCCTACTGATATTTCAAAAGAGGATCCGGTCATGACGCGAACATCTCCCATCGTCCGTGTCGTGAGCGGCGCGTTGGCAGGCGCGGCGCTGTGCGTGCTGCCTTCACGCGCCGCCGAGATCGAAATGCCCAACCGCAAGCCGGGTCTTTGGGAAATCAACATGGTGTTAGCAGGCGGACAAATACCGCCGCGAACCATTCAGCACTGCACCGACGCGACCACCGACAAGGACATGAACACCACCTTCAGCCCGATGACGAAGGAGATGTGTTCGAAGCAGGACATGCAGAAGACTGCCACGGGAATGGTGATCGACTCCACCTGCAACATCGCCGGCATTGCATCGACCACGCATACCGAGATCGTCGGCGATTTCAATTCGGCCTATACAATGAAGGTGACGTCGAGCCATCCGGCCGCACCCGGCAGCGCGCCCAAAGAAACCAACATGACGATAGAAGCCAAATGGATGGGCGCCTGCAAACCCGACCAGAAGCCGGGCGACATGATCATGCCCGGCGGCATCAAGATGAACATCAAGGACATGCAGGCACTGCGCAACATGATTCCGGGCGGAGCCCCAAAGCACTAGGCGCGCGGCGGGAAATCACTTCCAGTTCACGTTGTGACGGGCCAGAATTTTGCGGACTTCATTGACCAGCTCGCTTTCAGCAACAGCGGTCTGGGCGCCGCCCTGCTTCTGCAAATAATCCTCGCGGTCGCCTGTGTCCCCGGCGATCTGCGCACCAACGATCAAATCCTTGATCTGCACTTCGCCTTTGGCCTTTTCGTCGCCGCCCTGAATGACCACGCACGGCGAATTGCGGCGGTCGGCATATTTGAACTGCACGCCGAGATTGTTCTTCGGATTGCCGAGGTAGAGTTCGGCGCGAATTCCCGCGTTGCGCAATGTCGCGACGAATTTCTGGTATTGCGCGATCTCGTTGCGATCCATCACAACGACGACCACGGGGCCAAATTCGGGCGTGGTGTCGATCTTGCCGAGCATGGTGAGTGCGGCCTGCAGACGCGACACGCCGATGGAGAATCCCGTCGCCGGCACCGGTTCGCCACGAAAGCGCGACACGAGACCGTCATAGCGCCCGCCGCCGCCGACCGAGCCGAAGCGCACCGGGCGGCCCTTCTCGTCATTTGTGTCGAGCAGCAATTCAACTTCGTAGACAGGGCCGGTGTAATATTCGAGACCGCGAACGACGGAGGGATCAACGAGAATTCGTCCATCATTATAGCTAGACGTACGCACCAACTCCCAGATTGACCTAAGTTCAGTAAGGCCTTCCAAGCCTAGCGGCGACTTTTTGATTAACTCGTAAATGCCGCCGAATACACCCTCTGCCTTAGCGTCTTCTCCAGATGTTTTGGAATATGACTTCTTCGCTTCGTCAGCCTGCAAAGCTGGGTGGGTGGCAAGAGCGTCCGCGGCCATCGACGAAATACCAAACATTGTAATGGTGCGATCGATAGCATTCAAATCGAGTCCCGCACCCTTGGTGAAATCTCCGCTTTCGTCCTTGCGTCCTTCACCGAGCAATAGCTTCACGCCTTCAGCGCCCAGCCGATCCAGCTTATCGATCGCGCGCAGCACGGTGAGCCGCTTGCCGGCATTCTCGTCGCCCCCAAGCCCAATGCCCTCCATCACACCATCGAGCACCTTGCGGTTATTGACCTTCACCACATAGGAGCCGCGCGGAATGCCGAGCGCTTCCATCGTGTCCGCCGCCATCATGCACATCTCTGCGTCGGCGGCAGGCGACGCGCTGCCAACCGTGTCGGCATCGAATTGCATGAACTGGCGGAAGCGGCCCGGACCTGGCTTCTCGTTGCGATAGACATAGCCGTGGCGATAGGAGCGATATGGCTTCGGCAGCGTGTCGAAATTTTCCGCGACGTATCGGGCGAGCGGCGCGGTCAGATCATAGCGCAGCGAAATCCACTGCTCGTCATCGTCCTGAAACGAGAATACACCTTCGTTGGGTCGATCCTGATCGGGCAGGAATTTTCCGAGTGCATCGGTATATTCCATCGCCGGCGTTTCCACCGGCTCGAAGCCGTAGCGCTCATAGACCGTGCGGATTTTCTCCACCATCGCGCGTGTCGCGGCGATGTCGGCCGGCGTGCGGTCAACGAGGCCGCGCGGCAGGCGGGCTTTCAATTTTTGCGGCTTTTTTGGCTTCTTGTCGGACATGAACGAAGGCGGCCTGTATCTATTATACGCAACATTTACGTATCGTGGACTACCAGCCGGGCCTCGGGGCGGCAAGCCGATCCGCGCATCGCGGGCCGGACTTGAACCCGCGTATCCATCCAGTATCTGAGGTGATAGGGTGCGCCCGCCTTCAACCGCATCCCGATGCAGAGGACGTTCGCCTTGAATATTCAACAACCCCGCCCGCCGGTCGCCACTCCGAACGATCTGGCGGCGTACTGGATGCCGTTCACAGCCAATCGTGCCTTCAAGCGCGCGCCGCGCATGCTCGCCGGCGCCAAGGACATGCATTATTTCACCACCGACGGGCGCAGCATCATCGACGCCGCCGCCGGCATGTGGTGCAGCAACGCCGGCCATGGCCGCTCCCAAATCACCGAAGCGATCGCCAAGCAGGCCGCGAATCTGGATTTCGCGCCGCCGTTTCAGTTCGGCCATCCGCAGGCGTTCGAACTGGCGAGCCGGATCGCGGCGCTCGCACCGGACGGCCTCGACCACGTGTTCTTCTGCAATTCGGGTTCGGAAGCGGTCGATACCGCGCTCAAAGTCGCGATCGCCTATCACGCCACGTGCGGGAACGCGGAGCGTACGCGTTTGATTGGCCGCGAACGCGGCTATCACGGTGTCGGCTTCGGTGGCATTTCGGTCGGCGGCATGGTCAACAACCGCAAGCTGTTCGGCGGGATGCTGACCGGCGTCGATCATCTGCCGACTATCTATGTCCGCGACAAGCAGGCCTTCACCAAAGGCGAGCCGGAATGGGGCGCGCACCTTGCCGATGAACTGGAGCGTATCGTCGGCATCCACGGCGCCTCCACAATCGCCGCCGTGATCGTCGAGCCGATGGCGGGCTCGACCGGCGTGCTGGTGACTCCGAAAGGCTATCTGGAGCGCCTGCGCGCGATCTGCGACAAACACGGCATCCTGCTGATTTTCGATGAGGTCATCACCGGCTACGGGCGTCTCGGTTACGCCTTCGCCGCCGAACGTTACGGCGTGATGCCGGACATGATCACTTTCGCCAAAGGCATAACCAACGGCGCGGTGCCGATGGGTGGCGTTCTGATCCGCGATGCCATTCACGACGCTTTCATGAAGGGTCCGGAACACATGGTCGAACTGTTCCACGGCTATACCTACTCGGCGCATCCGCTGGCTTGCGCGGCGGGCCTCGCCACCCTCGATCTCTATCGCGAGGAAGGCCTGTTCGAGCGCGCCCGCAAGCTGGAGCCGCTGTTCGCCGACGCCGTCATGGCGCTGAAAAACGAGCCGAATGTCGTGGACATCCGCACCGTGGGTATCACTGCCGGCATCGACCTTGCGGCCAAGGACAATTCGCCGGGGCTGCGCGGTTTCGAGGCACTGAACAGCGCGTTCCATCACCACGATCTGATGCTGCGGGTGGCGGGCGACACGCTGGCGCTGACGCCGCCCCTTATCGTCAGCGAAGCCCAGATCGGCGAAATCATGGACAAGGTGGCCAAGGTCATCCGTTCGGTTGCCTGACCGGAACCGCGGCAACGAGCGGCCATCAAAGAACATTTCACGTCGAATCGATCTTGGTGTTAGGATCGGGAAGCCGGGGACTGGGCCTTAAGCTGAATGATCCGAATATCGACCATCTTCATCGCCATCTGCATGGTGCTGATCGCGGCTTCGCTGGGTCTGATCCTGTATTCGGTGACGAATCTGGGCGGATACGAATCTGCCCTGGTGGCGCTGACGGCGCTGACCTTTCTCATTCTCTACAACGCGGTCTCGATGCGGCTGCGCGATCGTACCGATGTGGGCGGCCAGATCGCCGACCTGTCGCGCGGCACCGCCGATCTCGCGCGTCAGGTCGCCGAATTCGGACGCCGCATGTCCGCAATCGAGGCACGGCTGGCAAGCTCGGATTCCAGCGGACAGGACCGGATCCATACGGTGATGGGCGAGATCGGCGAACTTGGTCAGCTGGTCACGCAACTGGCGGCTTCGGTCGCCGCTCACGATGAAATGCTGACCGCCGCTGCCGGCCCGGCGCCCGTTCGGCCCGCCACGCAAAGTGATCCGGAGGTCGTCGCCCCCGCAGCGCCGGTCGCCGGCGCCACCTCTGCACAGGTGCCCGCGCCACAAGTGGCGCCCGCCAGTGCCGACATTGCCGCTGCCATTAAGAGCGCAATCGAAGCCAACCGCATCGATCTTTATTTGCAGCCGATGGTGACACTGCCCCAGCGCAAGGTGCGTTTCTACGAAGCCGTGTCGCGGTTGCGCGACGAAAGCGACAATATCCTGACCGCAGCCGACTTCATCGCTACCGCCGAATCCGCGGGCCTGATCGGCCAGATCGACTACATGGTGATGTTCCGCTGCGTTCAGGTGCTGCGGCGTCTGCATGTGCGCAGCAAGGACGTCGGCATGTTCTGCAACGTCTCCGCCGCGACGCTCGGCAGCACCGATGTTTTCGCGCAGTGCCTCGATTTCCTCGAAGCCAACCGGGCGCTGGCGCCTTCGCTGGTGTTCGAATTCAAGCACAGCACCTTCCGCAATCTTGGGCCGAAGGAGAGCGAGCATCTCGCGACGCTGGCGCGGCTCGGCTATTCCTTCTCGGTCGACAATGTCACGGATTTGCGCATCGACGGCCGCCAGCTTGCCGATCGCGGCGTGCGTTATGTCAAGATTCCGGCAAACCTGCTGCTCGACCAGAAACAATTGTCGTCCTCCGACATTCACGCCGCCGACCTCTCCGATTTGCTGGGCCGGTTCGGCATCGATCTGATCGCCGAGAAGATCGAGGGCGAGCGCGCCGTCGTCGATCTGCTCGATTACGACGTGCGGTTCGGCCAGGGCTTTCTGTTCTCCGCCCCCCGGCCGCTGCGACCGGAAGGAACGGCGCCGGCCGAAAAGACACCCAAGCCTGCCGCGCCAGCGGCATCCGCAAAGCCGGTCGCCGCCGAGAGCGGTCGCCTGACCGGCAATGCCGCCCTCGCCCGCCGCGCCGCGCAAAGCTGACGCGGACCTTCCTCCCGGACCTCACCTTATGACGCTTCGTTTTGTCGACCATCTGCGCGATCTCACGCGGGATATGGATGTCATTCTCTGCGACATCTGGGGTGTCATTCACGACGGCGAGGTGTCGTTTCCGGACGCCTGCGAAGCGCTGCGCGCCTTTCGCGCGCAAGGCGGCACGGTCGTCATGCTGACCAATTCACCGCGCCCCGCGAACGCCGTGCAACTCCAGCTTCGCGGCCTGAACATTTCGGATGAAACCTACGACGCCATCGTTTCCTCCGGCGATCTGACGCGCAGCTATGTCGCCTCGCATCCCGATCAATCGATCTACCAGATCGGGCCCGACCATCACGGCCCGACACTTGAAGGGCTGAATATCAGGAACGCGCCATTGGAGCGCGCTGATTACATCGTCTGCATCGGCCCAGTAAACGACGAAGTCGACACCGCCGAAGATTATCGCGATCTAATGGTGCGAGCGCGGGCAAGAAACCTCACCATGATTTGCGCCAATCCCGACATCATCGTCGAGCGTGGTGATCGCATGGTGTATTGCGCCGGTGCAATCGCCGAACTTTACCGTGAACTCGGCGGCGAGGTGATTTTCTACGGCAAGCCGCACCGCCCGGCCTACGACCGCGCAATCGCACTCGCGGCCGGCAAACGCGGAGGGCCGACACCGGCGCATCGCGTGCTGGCGATCGGGGATTCAGTGCGGACGGATCTCGCCGGTGCAAAGAATATCGGGGTCGATTGCCTGTTCGTCACCCGCGGCATTCATTCGTCGGACTTCGCGGATATCGAGGAAATCGACGACTTCACCGTCCGGCGCCTGTTCGGCGAAGTCGGCGCGCCGCGCGCGCTGACCCGCGATCTGAAGTGGTGAGCGCATCAAAACGCAAAATGCCCGGCATCGGCCGGGCATTTAAGAATTCTGAGGAAAAGCGAGAATCAAGCCGTCGGAATATCCGGGAATACCGCGTCGATCTTGGTTTTCAGCGTCGCCGCATTGAACGGCTTGACGATGTAATTGTTCACCCCGGCCTTCTTGGCGGCGATCACGTTCTCGGTTTTCGATTCCGCCGTGATCATGATGAAAGGCGTGGTGGCGAGATTCGGGTCGCTACGCACTTCCTTGAGCAGATCGTAGCCCGTCATCGGCTCCATGTTCCAGTCGGAAATAACCAGGCCGTATTTCTTGCCACGCATCTTGGCGAGCGCCGCCGATCCGTCGCTGGCGTCGTCGATGTTCTCGAAGCCAAGCTGCTTGAGAAGATTGCGGATGATACGAATCATGGTGCCATAATCGTCCACCACCAGCACCGACATCGAAAGATCCATCGCCATCACTCGTTCCCCTTGCCGCCCGAAAAGGACGTACACGCCTCATGAAATTCGTTGCAACTCTAAAGTGTCATTCCCGCTGGACCGTACCGCGGCCATCGAAAAGCAGTAGCAGCCCGGCTTAAACAGCCCGTTAATCGGCGACCACACTTCGCCCCGGAATTTGCCTGCCATCTTGACTTCCCACCGCGCTCCGCATCACGGTCCCAGCCACTATTCCAGGCCGCTTCTCCGCGCAAACATGACAATCAGCTTTCCTATTATCCGCGACACCACACCGGCCAACGCAATCCACAAGGGCGCGGTGGTAGCGCTTGGCAACTTTGACGGCGTGCATCTCGGCCACCGTGCCGTGATCGTCTCGGCCATTGAAATGGCGCGTAAAAACGGCCGGCCTGCGCTCGCGGTAACGTTCGAGCCACATCCGCGCAGTTTCTTCAGCCCGGGTGCTCCGCATTTCCGCCTGACGGACGAGACCGCTAAGCTGCGCCTCCTGGCAGGCACCGGACTCGACGGCGCTGTGGTTCTGAATTTCGACGCCGCGCGCGCCGGAACCAGCGCGCAAGATTTCATTAACCAGGAATTGATCGGCAGGCTCGGCGTGAGCGGGATCGCCGTCGGCTATGACTTCCATTTCGGCAAAGGCCGCCGCGGATCGCCCGCCCTGCTTGCTGCCGAGGCGCCAAGACTCGGCATTGAAGTGCGTATCCAGAGCCATGTCGACCTCATGGGCCAGCCGATTTCCTCCAGCGCGATCCGTACCGCACTGTCGGACGGCCGGATCGATGAGGTCACCGCGATGCTGGACGGGCCGTGGTTTGTCACCGGAAAGGTGATTCATGGCGACAAGCGCGGCCGCGATCTCGGCTATCCCACCGCCAATATCCGCCTCGACCCGAACGCCGCACTCAGACACGGCATCTATGCCGTTCGCGCCGAAATCGGCGGTGGCGCGGATGTTCAAAGATATGACGGCGTGGCGAGTTTTGGACGCCGCCCGACCTTCGACAATGGCGCAGCCCTTCTGGAAGTGTTCCTGTTCGGCTTCAAGGGCGATCTCTACGGCCAAACACTCGATGTCGCCTTCATCGGCTTCATCCGGGACGAAGCGAAATTCGGCAGCATCGACGCATTGGTGAGACAGATGGATGACGACAGCGCCAAGGCCAAGGCGCTACTGGCAGCATCAAACGGCGTGTTTCCAAAGCTCGGCGAAGTGGGCCACTAATAAGCATATTTCAGGCCGCAACCGCTTTCCTCTGCCGGCCAAAACGCGCTATTCACCACGCCATGACCGACAAGCCAAAAACCGACGCCCCCAAGACCGGCGGGGTGGATTATTCAAAGACCCTTTATCTGCCGCAGACGGATTTTCCGATGCGCGCGGGCCTGCCGCAGCGCGAGCCGGAAATTCTCGCGCGCTGGAGCGAGATCGATCTTTACGGCAAACTGCGCGAGAGCGCGAAAGGCCGCACCAAATTCGTGCTGCATGACGGCCCGCCTTACGCCAACGGCAACATTCATATCGGGCATGCCCTCAACAAAATTTTGAAGGATCTTGTGACCAAGAGTCAGCAGATGCTCGGCTTTGACTCTAATTACGTGCCGGGCTGGGACTGCCACGGCCTGCCAATCGAATGGAAGATCGAGGAAGAGAATTATCGTTCCAAAGGCAAGCAGAAACCCGACCTGAAAAATTCAGCCGCGATGCTGGACTTCCGCCGCGAATGCCGCGCATACGCCGCGCATTGGGTTGACGTGCAGCGCGTTGAGTTCAAACGGCTCGGCGTCATCGGCGACTGGGCGCATCCCTACACCACCATGAGCTTCCCGGCTGAAGCGCAGATCGCGCGCGAACTGATGAAGTTCGCCGCCAACGGCTTGCTCTATCGCGGCTCCAAACCGGTGATGTGGAGTGTGGTGGAAAAAACCGCGCTTGCGGAGGCCGAGGTGGAATATGAGGACTACACCTCGGACACGGTCTGGGTGAAGTTTCCGGTGGCGCAAGTTGAGTTGCCCTCCGGCAAGGACGCTTCTTCCGCGATCGTTCAGGCCGTCAGCGACGCCTCGGTCGTGATCTGGACAACCACGCCATGGACACTGCCCGGCAACCGCGCCATCAGCTTCTCGTCGAAGATCGCTTATGGACTTTACAAGGTCACCGATGCGCCCGCTGACAACTGGGCGAAGACCGGCGATGTATTGATCCTTGCCGACAAGCTCGCCGCGGATGTATTCAAGCAGGCGCGCGTCACGGGTTTCGAGAAAATCGCGGATGTGCCGGCGAGTGTTCTGGCAGCGATGGAATGTTCGCATCCTCTGGCCGGTGTCGACGGCGGCTACGAATTCCGCGTGCCGCTCCTCGACGGTGACCACGTCACCGACGACACCGGCACCGGCTTCGTTCATACCGCACCGGGTCACGGCCGCGAGGACTTTGAAATCTGGACGTCGAACGCGCGAACGCTTGAGGCACGCGGCATCAGCTCAGTGATTCCCTACACCGTCGACGCCGACGGCGCGTTCACCGCACAGGCGCCGGGTTTCACCGGCAAGCGCGTGCTTAACGATAAAGGCGAGAAAGGCGACGCCAACGAGGCGGTCATCAAGGTTCTCTCCGAGCGTGGCATGCTGCTCGCGCGTTCTCGCTTGAACCATCAATATCCGCATTCGTGGCGTTCGAAAAAACCGGTGATCTATCGCAACACACCGCAATGGTTCATCGCGATGGACAAGGACATTCGTGACGGAGTCGCCGCGAAGCAAGGCGACACGCTGCGTCATCGCGCGCTACAAGCGATCGCGGTGACGCGCTGGGTACCGGCCCAAGGCCAGAACCGCATCACCGGCATGATCGCGGGCCGGCCCGATTGGGTAATCTCACGCCAGCGCGCATGGGGTGTGCCGATCACGGTATTCGTGCGCGAGACCGATGACGGCTCCGCCGAGATTTTGCAAGATGAAGCCGTCAACGTTCGCATTGCCGATGCATTTGAGAAAGAGGGCGCCGACGCCTGGTATGCCGAAGGCGCGCGCGAACGTTTCCTTGGCTCGCACAGCAATGAAGAATGGAAGAAAGTCGACGACGTCTGCGATGTCTGGTTCGACTCTGGCTCCACCCATGCCTTCGTGCTGGAAGACCCAGTGCACTTTCCCGGCCTCGCCGGCATCAAGCGCAAGGTAGATGGGGGAAATGATACAGTTATGTATCTCGAAGGCAGCGACCAGCATCGCGGCTGGTTTCATTCCTCGCTGCTGGAAAGCTGCGGCACGCGTGGGCGCGCACCCTACGACGTAGTGTTGACGCATGGCTTCACGCTCGACGAGCATGGCCGCAAGATGTCGAAATCGCTCGGCAACACCACTGCACCACAGGACGTCATCAAGCAATCCGGCGCCGATATTCTGCGGCTGTGGGTCGCTGCATCGGATTATTCCGACGATCTGCGCATTGGCCCGGAAATCTTGAAGAACACCATCGAGACCTATCGCAAGCTGCGCAACACCATTCGCTGGATGCTCGGCACGCTGCATCACTTCACGCCGGCCGATATTGTCGCCTTCACCGACATGCCCGAACTCGAAAAACTGATGCTGCATGAACTCAGCCGTATCGATGCCATCGCGCGCGAAGCTTACGAGAATTTCGACTACAAGACCGTGATAGCTGCGCTGACTAATTTCATGAACACCGAGTTGTCGGCGTTCTATTTCGACATCCGCAAGGATGCGCTGTATTGCGACCCGCCCTCCTCGCTCACCCGCAAGGCGGCGTTGACCACGGTGAACATCCTGTGCGACGCCATCGTCAAATGGCTCGCGCCGATCCTCAGCTTTACCTGCGAGGAAACATGGCAGCTCTATCGCCCACACGATGCACCGTCGGTGCATCTCACCGCGTTTCCCGACGGGCTCGGCGCGTATCACAACGATACGCTGGCGCAGAAGTGGGAGGCAATCCGCGACGTGCGCCGCGTCGTCACCGGTGCGCTGGAAATCGAGCGTGCCGCCAAACGCATCGGTTCATCGCTCGAAGCTTCGCCGCTGGTTTATGTTTCGGACATGAAACTGCTCGGTATTCTCGCCGATATCGATCTGGCGGAAGTATGCATCACCTCCAATGCGATGGTGACCAATGAGACCGCTCCCGCCGGTGCGTTCACGCTGAACGACGTGCCTGGCGTCGCTGTCATTGTCGAAAAAGCCGTCGGCACCAAATGCGCGCGCTCGTGGAAAATCCTCCCGACGGTCGGCGACGATCCGGATTACCCCGACGTGTCGCCGCGCGACGCGCAGGCGCTGCGCGAACTGAAGGTGCTCGGGAAGGCCAGCGCGTGAGTCCGCTGCTGCGATCAGGTGTGGCGGCTGCAATCATCGCCCTCGTACTCGACCAGGCGACCAAGGTCTGGTTGCTTTATGTCTTCGAGCTTGGCCGGCGCGGCGCGGTCGCCGTGGCGCCCTTTTTCGATCTCGTGCTCGCCTGGAACACTGGCATCAGCTACGGCTGGTTTCAGAACGAAGGGGCGACCGGACAGACCATTCTGCTTGTCGTAAAAGCCGTTGCAGTCGTGCTGCTGGCGGTCTGGATGGCCCGTTCACAAACCCGTGTCGCCGTCATCGGGCTCGGGCTGATCGTTGGCGGCGCCATCGGCAACGCCATCGACCGCTTCGCCTATGGGGCAGTGGTCGATTTTGTCCTGCTGCACGCGCAGATTGGAGGCAAAACCTACAACTGGTACGTCTTTAACCTTGCCGACGTGGCCATTGTTGCCGGTGTCATGGCCCTGCTATATGACTCCTTTCTGGGCCCTCCCGCCGTAAAAAGGCCCTGATAATTACCAATACCTGCGGGTGGATCGGCCTGGATTGCATGAATTTCATTTGGATTTCCGGGCCGCATTTGGTTTGATTCAGGCTCAACGGATCGAGATGAACATGATGGGCGAAACCGCAAAGACCGGTTCTCAAACCTCTTTTCAAATGTCCCGGAAACTGCCGCTGCGCAGGCTCGTGGTTGTGGTGCTTGGCCTTACCTTGATTCTGGCGACAGAAGCCGCGCGGGCAGGCGATGACGAAGATGAGCAGCAGCCCGAACAGACCGTCGAGCAAGGCATTGTCAAGAACCTGATAAAAGGGCTTGGCGGGCAGTCGATGGATGATTCCAGCATCAACTATCGCGAGCGTTCACCTCTGGTCGTACCCTCGAAGACGGACTTGCCGCCACCGGTTTCCAGAAAAATCCAGCCTGGACCGAACTGGCCGAAGGATCCTGACGCACAGGCACGCCGCGAGGCCATCGCAGCGAGCAAAGAGGGTCCGGTCGATCCAATGCAGGCAGCCCGCCCGCTGATGCCAAGTGAGCTTGCCGCAAAGCCCATCAAGAAACGTACAACCCAGACCACTGAGGACGTCACCCCCGGCGCACCGATGAATGCAAATCCCATGCTCAGCCCATCGGACCTTGGATTTAAAAATAGTATGTTTTCCAATGTATTCGGCGGCAGCAACAAGGAAGACTCCGTGCCGTTCAAGGCCGAACCGACACGCGACAGCCTGACCATGCCACCGGCTGGTTATCAAACGCCGTCACCGAACTTCAAATATGGCGCTGGGCCGATCAAGTCTGTGACCCCGACCCAGTATAATCCGGTGACCGATAAAGGCGGCGACCCAAAGTAAGCCGGATTTTCGTTGCGATTTCGGTCAGAACACAGGCGACTCTCTGAGCCCCGTGATTACCCGCGCGATGTGGTGCATGCGATCACATGGTCTGCGAATTTTTTGCATGAAACGGTCTGTCGGAGTCGATAGCACATCATGATTTTCTCTTTCAGCATGCGCCGCGCGCCATTCTGGGCAAAACTTGGCGCGGCGGCATTCGCTGCCATCCTTGCAGCCGGACCTGCCATCGCACAGACCACATTATCCGAGCAGCCCTCCACCTTCACGCTGACGAATGGATTGCAGGTCGTCGTTATCCCCGATCACCGCACGCCGACAGTGACGCAGATGACCTGGTACAAGGTCGGTTCGGCTGACGAAACGCCCGGAAAATCCGGGCTGGCACATTTCCTCGAACATCTGATGTTCAAGGGCACGGCGGCCCATCCGGTCGGCGAATTCTCGCAGACGGTTGTGCGCTCGGGCGGCAACGAGAACGCGTTCACCTCGACCGACTACACCGCGTATTATCAGAGCGTGCCTCGCGACAAGCTCGACACCATGATGGAATTCGAGGCCGACCGCATGACCGGCCTCGTTTTGAAGGACGAGAACGTGCTGCCGGAACGCGATGTCGTTCTGGAGGAATACAACATGCGCATCGCCAACAGCCCCGATGCACGGCTGACAGAGCAGATCATGGCGGCGCTGTATCTCAACCATCCATACGGAAGGCCGGTGATCGGCTGGCGCTCGGAAATCGAGAAGCTGAATCGCGAGGACGCGCTGGCTTTCTATAAGCGATTCTATGCGCCGAACAACGCGACGCTGGTAATCGCCGGCGATGTCACCATGCAGGACATCAGGCCCAAGGTCGAAGCAACCTTCGGCAAGGTGGCGCCGCAGCCGGACATCGCTGCCAAACGCATCCGTCCGCAGGAACCGCCCCCGGCCGGTCCACGCACCGTGACGCTGGCCGATCCGCGCGTCGAGCAGCCAACCATGAGGCGCTATTATCTCGTCCCCTCCGCACTCACCGCCGCTGCCGGCGAAAGCGAAGCACTGGAAGTGTTGGCGCAACTCATGGGCAGCGGCAGCAACTCGTATCTTTATCAGGCGCTGGTGGTGGACAAGCCGCTCGCTGTCAGCACCGCCGCCTGGTATCAGGGGACGGCAATCGATGCATCGCAGTTTGCTGTTTCGGTGACACCGAAAGCCGGCGTGGAATTCACGCAAATCGAGCAGGCCGTTGAACGGGTCATTGCCGACATCGCCCGCAATCCCGTACCCGCCGAAGATCTAGAGCGGGCCAAGACGCAACTGATCGCTGAATCGGTTTACGCACAGGACAGCCAGAGCGCGCTGGCGCGCTGGTATGGCGCCGCCATCACCGTGGGAATGAGCGCCGACGACATCAAAGGCTGGCCGGACCGCATCCGTTCTGTCACCGCGGCGCAGGTCAGTGAGGCCGCGCAGAAATGGCTCGATAACAAACGTTCGGTGACCGGCTATCTCATCAAGGAAACACCGAAGCGCGAGGAGAAGCGGTCGTGAGACTCAGGAAATTGATGCCGCGCCTCGCGGCGCTTGTTGCGCTCTCTTGTACACAGGCGGCCCCGGCAAGTGCCGCGGCTAAAATTCAGCGCGTCGTTTCGCCGGGCGGCATCGAAGCCTGGTTCGTGCAGGATGCAACCGTGCCGCTGGTCGCGATGCAGTTCGCATTTACCGGCGGCAGTTCGCAGGATCCCGCCGGCAAGGCCGGCACCGGAAATCTCGCGGCCGATACTCTTGATGAGGGTGCAGGCGACCTCGATTCAAAGGCTTATCATGAGCGACTCGAGCGCCGCGCCATCCAGATGAACTTCTCCGTGACCCGCGATTATTTCCGCGGCTCGCTGCGTATGCTCAAGGAAAACCGCGACGAGGCATTCGACCTACTTCGCCTCGCTCTGACATCGGCGCGCTTTGAAGCCGAGCCGTTGGAACGCGTGCGCGCACAAACGCTGTCTTCGCTGCGGCGCGAATCCACCACGCCCGGATCGATTGCCAACGAGCGCTTCTGGGCCACTGCCTACGAGGGCCATCCTTACGCACAGCAGCCGAACGGCACGCTGGAAAGCGTTCCCAAAATCGAGGCCACCGACCTGAAGAATTATGTCCGTCACGTGCTGGCGAAGGACAATCTGAAAGTTGCCGTGGTCGGCGATGTCGATGCCGAGACCGTCGGCAAGCTGCTCGACCGGACCTTTGGCGCGCTGCCCGCGAAAAGCGAACTCACACCGATCGCAAAGGTCGATTTCGCCAAGACCCCGCAAAAGTTCTTCGTGCCACTCGACGTACCTCAGACCACGATGCTGTTCGGGGGAGCAGGTATTGCGCGCAACGATCCGGACTTCATGGCCGCCTATATCGTCAACCACATTCTCGGCGGCGGATCGTTGTCTTCGCGGCTGTATCACGAGGTGCGAGAGAAGCGCGGGCTGGTGTATTCGGTTTCCGAATCGCTGGTATGGATGAACAGTTCGTCGTTGTTCTTTGGAAGCACCGCTACCCGCGCCGACAAGGCGAACGAAACCGTCGACACCATTAACGCCGAACTCAAGCGGATGGGCGATGAAGGTCCGACCCAACAGGAGCTGGATGAAGCCAAATCCTATCTGAAGGGCTCACAGATGCTGGCACTCGATTCCTCCGCCAAATTCGCCGGCGCGCTGGTGCAATATCAGCTCGACAATCTCGGCATCGACTATATCGAACGGCGCGGTGCCATTATCGACGCAGTGACGCTTGACGATGCCAAGCGGGTCGCCAAGCGCATCTGGAGCAATGGCGTGCTGTCGGTCAGCGTCGGGCGCGCGCCGCTGGCGGATGCGTCGGCTACCTCGTCAGCCGCAACTCCTCCCGCCAAAAACTGATCCGGAGCGGCACAACTTCGTGCTACCTCTATCGGCATGCTTCGGGTCAGTCGCGACATCATTATCGACGAGAACGACATCGACATTGCCTTCGTCCGCGCCTCCGGCCCGGGCGGGCAGAATGTCAACAAGGTGTCGACCGCCGCACAGTTGCGCTTTGACCTTCGCCATGTCGTGCTGGCAGAAGATGTGCTGGCACGGCTGACGGCTCTTGCCGGCCAGCGCATGACCAAGGACGGCGTGATC
>JAIERI010000024.1 GCA_019747015.1 Xanthobacteraceae bacterium | reverse complement strand
GCAGCAATGCGGCTTTCGATTCGGCGGGCATTGCGTTGCCGCGGCACGCCGCCTCGATATCATGCCGTGCGATAGGTCCGATCGTCACGACGTAGCAATCGCCGGGCTGCGCTTCGGCGTCGAAATACGCGACGAGAATATCGCGCGCGGCGCCCAGCGGGACCGTCGCTACGGCGGGGCTTCCGGATGGCTCGGTTTCATCGTTTAACGGCAGCAGTTTTCCCTGACGCCAGAGATAGAACGCGCCATCACCGGCGCCGACGAAGCCGAGGCGCCGTCCTGTCATCAGGACTGCCCCGAACCCGACCTGCAGTGCGGACCGGTGCTGGCGCGACGAGCCTTGAGCGAACAGCCAACTGTTGATGGCTTCGAGTGATTGTCCGGCGGCGCGCGCCGGACTTAGCGTCGGCGCGGCACCGAAGTAACCGTCGGCGAATCCGTGCGCTGCCCATGCTGCGGCCTCGTTATCGACGCCTTGCGTTAAAACAGCGGCAAACCCGCGCTGGGCGAGGCCGCGCTGTTCGCCGTCGTAGATGGCATGAAACGCAGGACGACCGCCGGAGTATACTTCGTAAGTGAAGATCCAGCCTCGCGCATCGACCCATTTGAGAGTCTTGGCAGTCATCGGCCCACCAAAGCGGCGGGAAAGGTACCCCGTCAATGGCGAAAGTTATAAAAAGACCGGTATCGTGTTGGGCGATACCGGTCTGCAGGCTTGCGGGGTAGATTAGTAAAACGTTAGCTCACCGCGGTCTCCAGATCGTGTTCTAGCCCAAGCAAGGTCTGAGGCGCACGGATTTTGAGGATGCCAAACCAGGCAGCCCCGATCAGCATGTAGGCGACGAAACCGTACGGGAAGTATTTATAGGGAACATCCGGCACCGGATAGACGCTGCCGACCAGCGACAGGAACATCAGGATCGTGCCGAGAGCGCCCATCACGTAATCGCCCATTGTAACCGTGCCTGTTTTTTTCATCAGAACCGGAGCGGCAATCGAGCAGGCCATGTACACGAGGATAAAGCCGAAGCTGGCGATCGTACCGAAATAACCCAGCAGATCCGTGTAGGCCTGTTTGCCAAAGGCGGCGCAAACCAGGAAGTTCAAGACGCAACCGATGGTCACCGCAATGTACGGGGTCTGGTGGGTCTGATGTATCATTCCCATGGTGCTATGGACGAATTGATACCGGCCCAGCGAAAACAGCATGCGGCTGAAAGCGTTGATCGAAGCCAGCGCGCAGGCAAAGCAACTGATCGTTGCACCGAGATAGATCAGCACCGTCAGAATTGGGTTTTTCTCGCTGACCAGATCTGTCATTGGGCCCGTGCTGGCACCGAGCTTGGTGATGTCATCGCCAAAACCCTGCGTGATGATGTAGGTCGTGACGATGAAGAACGTGCCCGCGATGATCGGCGTCAGAATGACCGCGCGAGGAATGGTGACGAACGGATCGCGCGTCTCTTTTCCGAGCGTGGCGGCGCTTTCGAAACCGACATAGGAGAAAATGCCGAACACGATAGCCTGCGCAATCGAGGCGAAGCTCGATCCCTCGAGAGTCAGCTGCTTCTTATCGACAGCGAAGCCGTGATCCTTGAACGAGATGAAGCAGACCAGCAGGATGATCGCCATCGAGATCACTTCGACAGTTAAACCGATACGTGACGAGATTCGGATATCGCGTACCGCGAACAGCCAAACCGCGATTGAGATGACGGCGAACAGAATTGCGGGCGGCACCACCGTCGCAAACCCGGCCATCGTCAAGAGGTCCTCGATAAACAGAGCGGTCGCGGCCGAGAGCGCCATTGCCGTGAAAAGATAGGCCGCCAGCATGGCCCAGCCGCACAGCATGCCCCAGAAAGGCCCCAGGGTGCGCGCGACATATATAAAGAACGAACCCGCCGCCGATATCTTCGACGCCAGCTTGCCGACATTAATGCCGACGATCACGAGCGAGATCGTCGCCAGAACATAAACCAGCCATGAGGCTGTGCCGGCCATCGCGACGACGACGGTGACAGCGATCGCCGGCGTCAGGGTCGGCGAGACGTTCGCCACCGATTGGCCAAGCGCCTCGATAAAAGAAAGACTGTCTTTGCGTAACTCGGACATTCGCGTTGTCTCCACTGAAAGCGTTGATTTTCAAAAATGTCAGCGACGCTTTGTTGGGAAGATTTGTCTGGCTAACCCCGTCTGGTCGCCTGATTGGTCGGCCCAAAATCCCACCGCTAGTTTCCTGATAATAAAAAAATATTAGTGTGGCGCAACTATTGCGATGCACAAGTTTTATTCTTTAAGTCGTTTTTGGTGGCAAATACGGGTTTTTCAACCGGTCTTGAGGCGGTATTCTTAGCAGGAATAAATATTTCTTCCAGTTGAAATCGGCGGCGGCACTTGATAATCATTTTCTCAGCAACGCGTGAGGTGAAGCGATGTGCGGAATTGTCGGGCTCTATATCAAGGACAAGACGCTCGAGCCGCAGCTAGGCAAGCTGCTGTCCGGCATGCTGTCGACGATGTGTGATCGCGGGCCGGACAGCGCAGGCTTCGCCGTGTACGGGCCCAATGAGGCTGGCTTGGCGAAGATCACAGTGCAATCGCCTGATCCCGTGCAATTCAAAGGTCTGGATGCAGCGCTGAGCGTCGCACTCGGCACCAAAGTGAACGCCACCATCAAGGACAAGCACGCGGTGCTGCGGCTCGACGGCACATTTGCCGGCAAGGCGCGCGAGGTATTGCGTGAGCGTTATCCAGATCTGCGCGTGATGGCGGCGGGTGAGCGCATCGAAATTTATAAAGAGGTCGGCTATCCGACCGACGTCGCCGAGCGCTTCGAATTAAGCAAGATGATTGGCACACACGGCATCGGCCATACCCGCATGGCGACGGAATCCGCGGTGACCACGATGGGCGCGCATCCGTTCTCGACGGGAGCGGATCAGTGCCTCGTGCATAACGGCTCGCTTTCGAACCACAACAATCTGCGCCGTGAACTGAAACGCGAGGGCCGCGTCTTCGAGACCGAAAACGATTCCGAAGTTGCCGCCGCATATCTGACCGCGCAGATGGACAAGGGACTTAGTCTCGGCGGCGCTCTTGAAAAGAGTCTCGACGACCTCGACGGTTTCTACACTTTCGTGGTCGGCACGCGCGACGGGTTCGGCGTGCTACGCGATCCGATTGCTTGCAAGCCGGCTGTACTGGCCGAGACCGATCGCTATGTGGCTTTCGGCTCGGAATATCGCGCGCTGGCGGGGCTGCCCGGGATCGACACCGCCAAGGTGTGGGAACCCGAGCCCGCCACGGTTTATTTCTGGGGCCGTTGAACATGCCGACCTTTGATTTGGCGACGAGCGAATTACGCGACCTGAACCGTGCGCTGCATGCGCTTGCAGAAGGCACAAATGAAACATGCTGGGACATCACCAATCCGCGCGGTTCGCATGCCATCGCCGTCGGCATCAACGCGCCGGTGGAGATCAGCATACACGGCAGTACCGGCTATTACTGCGGCGGCATGAACCGGCAGGCGAAGATCATGGTGCACGGCTCGGTCGGTCCGGGCGTTGCCGAGAACATGATGTCCGGCCAAGTGGTGGTGAAGGGCGACGCCAGCCAGTATGCCGGCGCGACCGGCCATGGCGGATTGCTGGTGATCCAGGGCAACGCCTCCTCGCGCTGCGGCATTTCGATGAAGGGTATCGACATCGTCGTGCGCGGCAATATCGGCCACATGTCGGCTTTCATGGCACAGGCAGGCAACCTCATCGTCTGCGGCGACGCCGGCGAGGCGCTCGGCGATTCAATCTATGAAGCGCGGCTGTTCGTGCGCGGGTCGGTGAAGAGCCTGGGCGCGGACTGCATGGAGAAGGAGATGCGGCCGGAGCATCTGGAAATTGTCTCGAAACTGCTCGCGCGTGCCGGTATCGCCGATGTCAAGGCAACGGAGTTCAGGCGCTACGGTTCGGCGCGCAAACTCTACAATTTCAACGTCGATCACGCAGATGCCTACGGCTGAACCGGCAGGATTTTTGCATCTCGAATTATGTTGAATCACGTCGAACGGGCACTTTCCGCAATGTCTTATACAAATCCGCCGACAGTTCCCCGCAAATCGGCGACTTTCGACGACTACACGCTGTCGGAAATTCGCCGTGCCGCGACGACGGGTATCTATGACATTCGCGGCGGTGGGACGAAGCGCAAGCTGCCCCATTTCGACGATCTGCTTTTTCTCGGCGCATCGATGTCGCGCTATCCGCTTGAGGGCTATCGCGAACGTTGCGACACCAGTGTAGTGCTCGGCTCGCGTTTCGCCCAAAAGCCGCTTCACTTGAAAATTCCGATCACCATCGCCGGCATGAGCTTTGGTTCGCTCTCGGCGAATGCGAAAGAGGCGCTGGGCCGCGCTGCGTCCGCGGCTGGCACCTCGACCACGACCGGCGACGGCGGCATGTCCACCGAGGAGCGCAGCCAGTCGCAGTTGCTGGTCTATCAATATTTGCCTTCGCGTTTCGGCATGAATCCGGAAGACATGCTGAAAGCCGATGCCATCGAGATCGTGATCGGGCAGGGCGCCAAGCCTGGCGGCGGCGGCATGCTGTTGGGCCAGAAGATTACCGACCGTGTCGCGGCGATGCGGACATTACCCAAGGGAATTGACCAGCGCTCCGCTTCGCGTCATCCGGACTGGACCGGACCTGACGATCTTGAGATCAAGATTCTCGAGCTGCGCGAAATCACCGACTGGCAGAAACCGATTTTTATCAAGGTCGGTGGGTCGCGGCCTTATTACGATGTCGCGCTGGCGGTCAAATCCGGCGCGGATGTCGTCGTGGTCGATGGCATGCAAGGCGGCACCGCCGCGACGCAGGAAGTTTTCATCGAGAATGTCGGGCTGCCGACGCTGGCTTGTATTCGCCCCGCCGTGCAGGCACTGCAAGACCTCGGTCTGCATCGCAAGGTGCAACTCATCGTGTCGGGCGGGATTCGCAACGGCGCGGATGTCGCCAAGGCTCTGGCGCTCGGCGCGGATGCGGTGTCGATCGGCACCGCAGCGCTGGCCGCGCTTGGCGACAACGATCCGGTTTATGAAGCTGAATATCAGAAACTCGGCACCACAGCCGGTGCTTACGACGACTGGCATGAGGGCAAGGATCCCGCCGGGATCACCACGCAAGACCCTGACCTGATGGCGCGGCTCGATCCGGTTCTCGCCGGGCGGCGGCTCGCCAATTATCTGAAAGTCATGACGCTGGAAGCGCAGACCATCGCGCGCGCCTGCGGCAAGAACCACGTGCACAATCTCGAGCCGGAAGATCTGTGCGCTCTCACCGTTGAAGCCGCCGCGATGGCACGTGTGCCACTCGCCGGGACCGAATGGATTCCCGGACGTGGAGGCTTCTAGCGATTTTCGTCAACACCTAAGCGAAAGAGATGGCGTCGTGTCCCAGGATCTGGCTTCCCTCGCGAAAGAACGCGGTATCCGCTATTTCATGATTTCCTATACTGATCTGTTCGGTGGCCAGCGCGCCAAGCTGGTGCCGGCGGCGGCGATCTCCGAAATGCAAAAGGACGGGGCGGGCTTCGCTGGCTTTGCGACCTGGCTCGACATGACACCGGCGCATCCGGATATGTTCGCGATGCCGGACGCCGCCGCGGTGGTGCAATTGCCATGGCGCAAGGAAGTCGCGTGGGTGCCGGCTGATTGCGTGATGGATGAAAAGCCGGTGGCGCAGGCGCCGCGTTTAGTCCTGAAAAAGCTCGTCGCCGACGCCGCCAAGCAGGGTTTGCACGTCAAGACCGGCGTCGAAGCGGAGTTTTTTCTGATCGAGGCGGATGCCAGTGCCATTTCGGACCCCAAGGATAATGCCACGAAGCCCTGTTACGACCAGCAGGCCCTGATGCGGCGCTATGATGTGATCTCGGAAATCTGCGATTACATGCTGGAGCTTGGTTGGCAGCCCTACCAGAACGACCACGAGGATGCGAATGGCCAGTTCGAGATGAACTGGACCTTCGCCGACGCGCTGGTGACCGCCGACCGCCACTCGTTCTTCAAATTCATGGTGCGGTCGGTCGCCGAGAAATACGGTCTGCGCGCGACCTTCATGCCAAAACCTTTTCCGAATCTCACCGGCTCGGGTTGCCACGTCCATATCTCGGTGTGGGACGAGGCCGGCAAGACCAACAAGTTTCTCGACGGCGCGGACGAGATGGGTCTGTCGAAGCAGGGCTACAACTTCCTCGGCGGCATCATGAAACATGCCGAGGCGCTCGCCGCGATCACCAATCCGACGGTGAACAGCTACAAGCGCATCAACGCGCCGCGCACCATCTCCGGCGCGACCTGGTCGCCCAATAGTGTGACATGGACCGGCAACAACCGCACCCACATGGTGCGCGTGCCGGGAAAGGGACGTTTTGAGCTTCGTCTGCCTGACGGAGCGGCCAACCCGTATCTGTTGCAGGCCGCGATCATCGCGGTCGGTCTTGAAGGCATTCAGTCCAAGGCCGATCCCGGCAAGCGGCTCGATATCGATATGTATGCGCTTGGATATACGGTAAAGGACGCGCCGAAGTTGCCCCTTAATTTGCTCGATGCGCTGCGCGCCTTCGACAAGGATAAAAGCTTCAAGACCGCGCTGGGCGAGGAATTTGCGCAGGCCTATCTCAACCTCAAGCATCAGGAATGGAACAGCTACGCTTCCCACTTCACGCAGTGGGAGCGGGACAACACCTTGGATATTTGAGATTTGACGAGATTGGCTTTTCAGCGCCGCTGATTTAAAGCGATGCGATGAAATCCGATCATGAATTGATCCGCGCCACGGCAGTCGAGATTGCGGGCAGACTGCATTCAGGCGAGATCACGCCGCTCGATCTGCTCGATGCGCTGGAATCCCGTGTCTCCGAAATCGACGCCGCCGTCAACGCGTTGCCGATCCTCTGCTTTGATAGGGCCCGCGATCACGCAAAACGGCTGATGCTAAAGCCACCCGGTGGACGCGGGCGGCTGGGCGGCATGCCGGTCGCGATCAAGGATTTGATCGATGTGGCCGGCGTGCGGACCACGCAAGGTTCTCGCATATATAAAGACACCGTTCCGACGGTTTCCGATCTGGTCGTCCAGCAACTGGAGACGAGCGGCGGTATCGTTTACGCCAAATCGAACACGCCAGAATTCGGCGCAGGCGCCAATACCTTCAATGACGTGTTCGGTGCGACGCTCAATCCCTGGAATACAAAATTGTCCGCTGCCGGTTCGTCCGGCGGCTCCGCCGTTGCGCTGGCGACGGGCATGGCGTGGCTCGCGCATGGCACGGACATGGGTGGATCGCTGCGCAACCCCGCGAGCTTTTGCGGCATCGTCGGCCTGCGCCCGAGTCTCGGACGGGTTGCGGGCACGCCGGTGGCGGCGATCGACCGCACGCTCAGCGTCAATGGCCCAATGGCGCGAAATGTCGAGGACCTCGCGCTGCTGCTCGATGCGATGTGCGGCGAACATGCGGCCGATCCGTTGTCGTCGCTCGCGCCCGCAACGCCGTTTCTTGAGTCCGTCCGTTCCGGCGGAAAGCCAAAGCGTATCGCCTATTCCTCCAATCTCGGCGTGACGCCGGTCGATCCCGAGATCGCGGTTATCACGGAAAAGGCCGCGCGGCGCTTTACCGAGGCCGGTGTCATTGTCGAAGAGGCTCATCCGGACTTGCGCGAAGCGCACGAATGTTTCGGCACCCTGCGTGCTTTCGATTTCGCCATCACCAAATCGGAGCTGCTTCGAGGCAAGCGCGATCTGCTCAAACCGGAAGTCATCTGGAACATCGAAAAGGGCCTCGCTTTGACGGTCGAGGACATGGAGCGCGCGCAGGCACAGCGTCTCGCCATGACTGTGCGGACGATCGAATTCTTTGAGACTTACGATTTGCTTTTGACGCCGGCGACCATTGTCGCGCCGTTCCCCGTCGAGCAGCGTTTTGTTGCCGAATGTGCCGGGGTCAAGTTCGACACCTATTTTCAATGGCTGGCGATCGCCTATGCGATCACATTGACTTGCTGCCCGGCGCTGTCGCTGCCTTGCGGCTTCACTGCAAAGGGATTGCCCGTCGGGTTGCAGATGATCGCGCCGCCGCGCGGCGAATCCCGACTGCTATCCGGCGCGAAAATGCTGGAGGATATACTTGGGCTGCGCGGGACGACGCCAATCGATCCGAGGACTTAATACCGCTCAGCGCGTCGCGATGGCAGGAAGTCCCGGCTTGAACTTCAGGACGCTTTCGATCCACTTCGCAACGCCTAGTGCGCGATGATCCTCGCGGTATTGTCCGACGATCTGAATGCCGAGCGGCAGGCCCTTCTTGCCAAAACCGGCGGGTATGGAGATCGCGGGAATGCCAAGCAGCGTCCAGGGCGCGCAATATTCCGCATCGCCGGTGTAGGCGAGTCCCTCCGGCGCTTCGCCGAAAGCCGGAAGCGTCAGCACCGCGTCGAACGCCGATGTCTGCGCCTCGAATGAGCTGCGGAGCGTGTTCTGACGGTGTTTCGCGACGAGATAGTCATAGGCGGTATGGGATTTTCCGGTTTTGACAAGTGTCTTGAGATGCTCGCTGGTGCGGTCGGGATGGCGCTCGACTAGGTCGCTATAGATAACGGCGGCTTCGCTGGACAGAATGGTAACGCATGTATCCCAGCCATGCCGGTCGAGATCGGCAAACGTAACGTCTTCCGTCGCGGCTCCTGCACTTTTCAGTTTGGCGACGGCCTCATTGAAAAGTTTCTGCTGCTCCGGCTCCGCGCGTGCCCACAACGCCATCCGCGCGACGCAGATGCGGGGGGCTTTGATAGGCTGCAGCCCTGTTTCGGGCGGCACGTTAAACGGCGGCACCGGCTTGCCGTGACTATCTGCATCGCTAGCCGCGGCGAGAAGCGACAAGGCATAGGCGACGTCGTCGATGCGCCGGACAAAAAATCCAACATGATCGAGCGACGGACTGAGCGGATGAACACCCGTGCGAGGAATTGCGCCGAAGCTCGGTTTGAAGCCGACCACGCCGTTGAAGGCGGCTGGCCGCACGATGGAGCCGAGGGTCTGGGTGCCGAGCGCCAGCGGCACGATGCCCGCGGCAACGCTTGCCGCGGACCCGGATGACGAGCCGCCTGGTGTGTGCTTGACGTTCCACGGATTGACAGTTGGGCCGGGATGACGCCAGGCAAATTCGGTCGATACAGTTTTGCCGAAAATCGTCGCGCCGAGATCGCGCAGCCGCCGCACCACCCATGCATCGGCATCCGGCACGCGACCAGTGTAGATCGGCGAGCCGTTGGTCGTCGGCATGTCCGAGGTTGCGACGATGTCCTTTATCGCGACCGGAATGCCTGACAGCGGGCCGTGTCCCGACGCGTGGCTTTCTGCAGGAAGATATTCGAAAGCTTTTAGCGTTGTCTCAAGGACGCGCGCATTTATCAGCGAATCCGCCGCGAATTTCTCCGCGGCGGCTTTGTCATTCCTGAAAACATTGAGCAGTTCGAGAACGCCTTGCTCCCTGATGCTTTCCGAGTTGTTTGCGTTGGCGGCGCTAGCCGATGCTTGAGGTGACACAACTATACTCCATTCAATATCAGACCAGCGCTTTGAGCGTCACTTCATGGCCAGCGCAGGCTCGATGTATTTCTTGACCACGAAGCTGCCGTAGTCAGGCTGGGCCGCCAGATTACCCAGAGCGATCTGGGTGTCCATCGACACCTTGAGCGCATCTGCTGTGATATCCACGCTGGGCGGATAGACCTTTTCGGCGATCATGCGCTTGACCGCTGCTTCCACGACAGCGGGGTCGAGATTCGGGAATTCCTTCTTGGCAATCTCGACGGTCTTGTCGGGATTGCTGGCGATGAAGCGCATCGCCATCTCCAGACCGTTCACGACGCCCTGCGCGGCTTCAGGGTCGACATCGCTACGCGCGGCAATCGCCGAGAAAGCGTAGGGACCGTAGGCCTGCGGAAAACCAAGAACGACCTTCATCCCCTTGGCGACGACCTGATCGAGGCCGGGCTCATACATCACCGCGACATCTGCCTGCTTGGCGAGGAAGGGCCCGGGCTCAGTGCCGAGTGCGACCTGAATCAGGTCCACGTCGGTCTTGGGATCCATTCCATTTTCCTTCAGGAGTTTCATGAAGAGAGACGTGGAGGTGGTTGGCATCAGGCCGGTAACAATTTTCTGGCCCTTAAGATCCTTGACGTTTTCGAACTTAAAATCGGGAGTCGTCGCGATCCAGACCGCCGCGCCGTTCACGACGTTGGAAATGATGTTGACCTGAGCGCCTTTGGAAGCGGCGATAGCGGCCCATTCCGGCCCGTGAAGTGAAAACTGGGCGCTGCCAGAAATCACAGCCGACAATGCGACTGCCGGCGCACCGGCAGTCTCCTTGGTCAGGTCGATACCTTGCGCGGTGAAGAAACCTTCGTCGATGGCGACATACAGAGGAAGATAAAGCATCGACTGGAAGGCCTGCGACAGCACGACCTTCTTGTTTTCCGCCGAGGCCGGGCCGGCAAGACCGATGCCGGCCAGTAAAACGCCGACCGATGCGGCGTGCGCGATACGCTTGAACAATGACATAATGACTCTCCGTGGTTGGCGGGTATTCAGACTTGAAGCTGGTGCGAGGTGCTGGACAGTTTCCACGGCAACATCGCTCGCTCGATGATGTCGATGACGTAATAGAGAATGAAGCCCATGATCATCAGCGTGAACAGGCCGACCCACACCGTGTTCAGGTCGTAAAGGCTCGAAGCCGAATAGATCATGTGGCCAAGACCGCGCTGCGACGAGATGAATTCGCCGACCACCGCGCCGACGAGGCCGAAACCGATATTGATGCGGAAGGTGGCGATGATCGATGGCAGCGTCGACGGCACCACGGCCTTGTAGAAAATCTGGTGCTTGGTCGCGCCCATCGAGACCATCAGCGATTGCAGGTCGGTGTCGGCATCCTTGGCGGCCTGATAGGCCGCAATCAGCGCGACAATGGCTGTGAGCGAGACCGACAGCGCGACCTTTGAAACCAGTCCCGTGCCGAACCACAGGATCACGATCGGCGCAAAGGCGATTTTCGGCACGCTGTTGATGGCGATGATAAAAGGTTCGACCAGCCGCGCGACAAACGCCGAATACCAGAGTGCAAGACCGATCAGCGAGCCGAGGATGGTGCCGATGACAAAGCCCAGGATCGCTTCGAATAACGTGTACCATGTGTCGGACAGAAGTTCGCCGCTGGCGGTCATCTTGTAGGCGAGGGTGAAGATGCCGGAGGGTGAGCCAACCAGAAAGTTGGAGATCCACCCCATCCGCACGCCAAATTCCCACAGTGCGAAGAACACAATCACCCCCATAGCCTGCAAGGCGGCACGGCCGAGCGTGGTATCGAACAGCGGACGGCGGCGCTTTTTGGATTTTCGCTTTGTCTTCGTCGTCGAATTTGGCATGGCGATGGTCACGACGTCGCCTCGGTCTGAATGTCGAGTTCGGCACAGAGAGAATGGAAATATCCGGAAAAGCGGCTGTCGCTGCGCGCCGCGATCGGAGAACGCGCGCCGATCTCGATATCGTGGACGGTTTTGACCCGCGCCGGCCGGCCGCTGAGCACGACCACGCGCTTGGACAGCGCTACCGCCTCATCGATGTCGTGGGTCACCAGAATGACGGTCTTGTTGTATGTCTCGACCGCGTCCTTCAGTACGCCTTCGAGATAGAGCCGGGTCTGGTAATCAAGCGCGGAAAAAGGCTCGTCCAGCAGCAGAATGTCCGGGTCCATGATCAGGGTGCGGATCAAGGCGACGCGCTGGCGCATGCCGCCGGACAGCATTTTCGGGTAGGCATTCTCGAATCCGGCAAGACCGAACTGCTGAAGGTAGACGCGCGCCTTGTCCACCGCCTTGCCGGGATCGATCCCACGTGTTTCCAGACCCAGCAGCACGTTTCCGAGCACCGTACGCCAAGGGAACAGCAGATCCTTCTGCATCATATAGCCGACGCGGCCGCGCAGGCTTTCGATTTCCTCGCCGCGAAAATGGATCGTGCCGGAATCGGGTTCCAGCAATCCGGCGATGATGTTGAAGATCGTTGTCTTGCCGCATCCACTGGGGCCGATGATGCTGACGAAATCCCGCTCATTGATATTGAAGCTGAGATCGTCGAGCACCTGAACGTCGCCGTTCTTTCCGGCGAAGGCCTTGCGGATGTTTCTGACGCTGAGTTGAACTGAGGTGGGCTGCATGGCAACCCCTTACGCAACTTGCATGCCAGCGCCGTAGTATCAAAACGCATTGAATCTCATTGCGTTAAGCTACAGTCGTGCACCGCGTAAGGAACGCTGCTGCGGCTTTGTGCAAATACGAAAAAGTGGGCGTAAAATTAAGCAGGGCGCGGCGTGACATCACAACCGATGTCGCGATCAGGTATCAATCGCATTGCCCCGCGCGGCGGCGAATTTGTCCGCGCAGCCGTGTCAGGCGGCCAGAAACTCGACGCCGATCATCGATCCCTTGCGCCAGACCAGGCGGCATCGCGTCAGCTTGCGCACGTCCTTGGAAAAGGCGAGGCTCATGACGCCCGGAACGGGTGAGGTATCCTGCATCCGAATGCAGGCGCCGGTCACCGATAAATCCATAATGGTGCAGTTGCGCTTGGCGAATCCTCCATCAAGCGTCATCCACGCTTCATTTGCGATTTTGTGGCGAGGCTTGCGCGTATCACGTTTGAATGCGGACATTTTGTCCCCCTCTGTTGCCTTCTTTGTACCGGACGAATCTTTCGGATAATTTGAAACAAATATCGGGATCGAATTGTATCGATTCAGACTTCGTTAGGCATAGTCACTGGATCGCCCGCCGGCCTGTGACAGCGGCCGGCACTGGAACCGCAACGCAGCAGGCGCGGCAAAGTCGTCTTATTAGGTTCTTTCTATCGTGCCCTGTTGGTCTTAGACTTTATTCAAATGCCCATCGCGGAGAATATCGGTCAGTATTCGCGGGCGTATTTCAAGTGCCGCATATTTCAGGGGGGACGTCTTGACGGGACTCGACCATCCTTTTCGCGCTCACTCTTCAGCACCCATTGTTGTCCTGCGGATTGCGCCTGTCATTGCCGCGCTCATGCTGGCGGCCTGCGGGCAAAAGACTGATCAGGCCGCCCAGGCTGCACCGCCGGTCACGGTGTCGCAGCCGACCAAACGCGTTGTCACCGATTGGGACGAGTTTTCCGGACGCTTCGATGCCGTCGAACAGGTGCAAATCCGAAACCGTGTCACCGGCTTCGTGAAGAGCGTGGAATTCAAGGACGGCGGAATCGTCAAGGCGGGCGATCTGCTCTATGTCATCGATCCGAGGCAATATGAAGCTGTCGCCGAGCAGGCGCGCGGTCAGTTGATCGACGCGCAGGGCAAAGTCGATCTGGCGCAGCGTGAAATCGACCGCGCGCAGCAACTGGTCAAGACGCAGGCTGTCGCCCAAACAGTTCTGGATCAGCGCACCCAGCAATTGCAGACCGCGCAGGCGGCCGCCTTGCAGGCCGATGGCGCGTTGAAGCGGGCGCAACTCGATGTCGAATTCACGCAGGTCCGTGCGCCGATCACCGGGCGCGTCAGCCGCCATCTGGTGACGGTCGGCAATCTGGTGCAGGGCAGTGAGAGCGGCGCGACGCTTTTGACCTCGATCGTGTCGATGGACCCGATCCATATTTACTTCGATATGGATGAATCCATTTACATCAAAAATTCAAAGCTCTGGTTCGAGGGCAAGCGGCCGAGTTCGCGCGACACGCCAAATCCCGTGCAAGTGCTGCTCGCGGGCGAAACCAAGCCCTCGCATGTGGGCAAGATGGACTTCCTCGACAACCGGCTCGACGTCGGCACCGGTACGCTGCGCGGCCGTGCTCTGGTCGAGAACGATGATCTTTCAATCCTGCCGGGGCAGTTCGCGCGCGTGCGCGTTCTCGGCAGTGCGCCCTACGACGCATTACTATTGCCCGACACGGCAATCGCCACCGATCAATCGCGCAAGATCGTGTTCGTGGTGAAGGACGATGACACGGTGATGGCGAAACCCGTCATCCTCGGTCCGATCGATGACGGTCTGCGTGTCGTCAGGGAGGGCTTGAACGCCGACGATCGCGTGATCGTTGAGGGGCTGCAGCGTGCGCGCATCGGGGCGAAGGTCGCGCCGCATGCACCCGATACTGGCAACAGCGGCGCAAAGCCATGAATCTGGGCCGTCTTTCCATCAACCAGCCGATTCTGGCGATGGTGCTGTCGATCGTGTTGCTGATTGTCGGCGCTATCGCATACACCACGCTGCCGGTTGCCGAATATCCACCCGTCGCGCCGCCAACGGTCGTGATCACGACACAGTATCCCGGCGCGTCCGCCCAAACGGTTTCCGATACTGTGGCCGCGCCGATCGAGCAGGAAGTCAACGGCGTCGAGGACATGCTGTACATGTACAGCCAGGCCACTTCCAACGGCCAGCTCAACATCACCGTTACCTTCAAGCTCGGCACCGATCTCGACAAGGCGCAGGTGCTGGTTCAGAACCGCGTCGCCATCGCGCAGCCGCGATTGCCGGAAGAAGTCCAGCGCAACGGCGTTGTCACTCGCAAGAACAGTCCCGACCTGTTGATGGTCGTGTTCATGCTGTCGCCGGACGATACCTACGATCAGCTCTACATCAGCAACTATGCATTGCTGCAAGTTCGCGATCAGTTGCTACGGCTCGACGGCATCGGCGACATCACGATTTTCGGCGCCCGCGATTATTCGATGCGGCTGTGGCTCGATCCGGACAAGATTTCCAATCTTGGTATGACAGCCGGCGATGTGGTCACGGCTATCCGTGCTCAGAACCTGCAAATCGCTGGAGGCAGGATCGCGGAACCGCCGATCACCGATCGTGCGTTTCAGCCTAACCTCGTTTTTACCGGCCGTCTGAAGGATCCTCACCAGTTCGAGGACATTATCCTCAAGGCGGGTGAGGAAGGACGCACGGTACGGCTGCGCGATGTGGCGAGGGTCGAATTGGCGGCGTTGTCTTACGACACCAACGCCTTTCTCCTTCACAAGGAAACTGTCGCGATTCTTGTCTCCCAGCGTCCCGGTTCGAATGCGCTTGCGACCGCCAAGAATATTTCCGACACGATGGCCGCTCTGAAAACTAACTTTCCCAAAGGCCTCGATTATAACATCGGTTATAATCCGACCGAATTCATCGCGGAATCCGTCAACGAGCTTGTCAAGACGATCTATGAAGCCATGGTGCTGGTCGTCATCGTGGTGCTGGTATTCCTGCAGGGCTGGCGGCCGGCGATTATCCCCATTATCGCCATTCCGGTATCGCTGGTCGGCACTTTCGCGGTGATGGCCGCGCTTGGCTTTTCGATCAACAACCTCACGCTATTCGGTCTCGTGCTCGCTGTCGGCATCGTGGTCGACGACGCCATTGTGGTGGTGGAGAACGTAGAGCGGCATCTTGCGGGCGGCATGAGCCGCCGCGACGCTGCGCTCCTTACCATGGAGGAGGTCGGCGGTGCGCTGGTTTCCATTGCGCTGGTGCTGTGTGCGGTGTTCGTGCCGACGGCGTTTCTCGGCGGCATATCGGGTCAGTTTTTCCAGCAGTTCGCTGTCACCATTGCGGTTGCGACCGCAATCTCCTGTTTCTGCTCATTGACGCTCTCGCCCGCCCTCGCGTCGCTGATTTTGCAGCCGCATCACGAAAAGAAGGAGCCTGCAGGCTGGAATTTTCTGGCGCGTGGCTGGATTATTTTCACGGGCTATTTCAATCGCGGCTTCGATCGCCTGTCGCACAGCTATGGCCATGCTGCGGACTTCGTGATCAAGCACTCGGCGATCATGTTGATCATCTATGCGGTTTTGATCGGATCGGCGGGATGGCTCATCGTATCCACGCCGCAAGGTTTCATTCCGGCACAGGATCGCGGTTATGTTATCGTCGCCGTGCAATTGCCAGGCGCAGCTTCCTTGGCCCGCACGACGGCGGTGGTCAAGGAAATCGAGAATATCGCACTCGACATTCCCGGCATCGTCCGCGTACCGATTCTGGCTGGGTTCTCGGGCGCCACGCGCACACAATCGAGCAACGCTGCCGCCTTGTTTCCCGTATTCGATGAGCCCGGCGTGCGAGCCAAGAAAAAGGGACAGTCGGCGGACGCGCTCACCGCCGAGTTGCGCAAGCGGCTTTCCAAGATCGAGAACGCTTTTATCATCGTGATTCCGCCGCCCGCCGTGCCGGGCATCGGCACCGGCGGTGGTTTTGCGATGCGGGTCCAGGATCGTCAGGGCCGGGGACCAGAATTGCTCGCCGCGGCGACAGACGAACTGGTTGGCGCTGCCCGCAAGGCACAAGGATTGACTGCGGTGTTCTCTCCGTTTTCCGCGAACACGCCGCAGGTGTTCGTCGACATCGACCGGCAAAAGGCACAGATGCTCAGCGTGCCGATTCAGAGCATCACCGAAGCGATCGAGACCTATTTCGGTTCGACCTATATCAACGACTTCAATATCCTCGGCCGTACCTATCACGTCACCGCGCAGGCCGATTTGCCGTTCCGCAAGGAGACGGCCGATCTGGCGCGCCTGAAGACCCGCAACGCAGCCGGCGAGATGGTTCTGCTTGGCAGCGTGGTCAATTTCCGCGATATTTCCGGCCCGGACCGCGTCGCGCGTTATAATCTCTATCCTGCGGCGGAATTACAGGGCGATACGCTGCCCGGCACCAGCTCGGCAACTGCGATCGACATCATGAAGAAGCTGTCGGCGGATACGCTGCCGACCGGCTTCTCCTACGACTGGACCGATCTTTCCTATCAGCAAGTCACCGGCGGCAATGCGGGACTCTACGTGTTTCCGATCTGCGTGCTGTTCGTGTTTCTGGTGCTCGCCGCGCAATACGGTAGCTGGACTCTTCCTTTCGCGATCATCCTGATCGTGCCGATGTGTCTGCTTGCAGCGACCATTGGCGTTCGCATTATGGGTCAGGACATCAACATCCTAACCCAGATCGGTTTCGTTGTGTTGGTCGGCCTTGCAGCAAAGAACGCGATCCTGATCGTCGAATTTGCCCGCGACATCGAGCATGAGGGGAAGAACTCGCTGGATGCGGTGATCGAGGCTTGCCGGCTGCGTATCCGGCCGATCCTGATGACCTCGTTCGCGTTCATCCTCGGCGTGCTGCCGCTGGTGATTTCGACCGGGTCGGGTTCGGAGATGCGTCAGGCGGTCGGCGTCGCGGTATTTTTCGGTATGATCGGCGTGACCATGTTCGGCCTGATCTTCACGCCGATTTTCTACATGCTGATTCGGCGCCTTTTCCCGAACTCGGTGATCGTCCCGAGCCGCGATACCGGCGCGCATATCTAGCGCGTGGAAGGGCGAAGTTACGCCACCTTGCGTGCGTGATCACTGTGGAGCTGTGATGACAGCACCCGCCGCCATTCGTTGAATTCGGCGCTGACCACGTCGCGTGGGCGCGGCAGGTCGATGGTGTATTCGCTGTCGATGCGGCCGGGCCCCGGCGACATCACCACGACGCGGTCCGCCAGAAAGATCGCTTCCTCGATGGCGTGGGTTACGAACAATACCGTAAGACCGGTGCGCGACCAGATTTGCACCAGTTCGTCCTGCAAACGTTCGCGCGTCATGGCATCGAGAGCGCCGAACGGCTCGTCCATCAGAACCACCTCGGCGTCGTTCGCCAGCACGCGCGCGATGGCGACACGCTGCTTCATGCCGCCCGAGAGCTGATGCGGATAGACATCGGCGAAACGTTGCAGCCCGACCAGCTCGATAAATTTCTCGGTGGTCTCGCGAATCTCGATGGCGGGTCTGCCGCGCGATTTCGGGCCGAAACCGATATTGTCGCGTACGGTCAGCCACGGAAACAGGCCATAATCCTGAAACACCATGCCACGGCTCGGGCCCGGTCCCTCAATGGGCATGCCCCACATCAAGGCTTCGCCCTGTGTCGCGGTCTCGAAACCGGCGGCCATGCGCAGCAGCGTGGACTTGCCGCAGCCGGATGCGCCGATCAGGCAGATGAACTCGCCCTTGCGCACGGTGAGGTTCGCTCCGCGCAGCGCCTCGATCGCGCGGCCGTTCTGCGAATAGGTCTTGCCGACATTCTTCATCTGAAGAATTGGAACGGTGGCCTCAGCCATGTGAGGGACTCCACTTCAGCAGCCGCCGTCCGATCAGCATCACGATCTGGTCCGACAAAAAGCCGACCACGCCGATCACGATCATCCCGCAGATCACGATTTCGGTGCGCGACAATTGCCGCGCTTCCATGATGATCGCGCCCAATCCCGTCTGCACGCCGGTCATCTCGCCAACCACGATGACGACCCATGCGAAGCCGAGACCGAGCCGCATGCCGGTGAAGATCGAGGGCAGCGAGGCCGGCAGCACGACGCGGAAGAACTGCGCGGTGCCGGTGCAGCCGAGCATCGAGGCGGCCTCGAACAGACGCGGCTCAACGGAGCGGACGCCGAAGATCGTGTTGACGAGGATCGGGTAGAAGGCTCCGAGAAATACCAGAAAGAATGCCGAACGCGGACCGAGGCCGAAAATGATCATCGCCAGCGGTAGCCACGCGGTGACCGGCACCGGACGCAGGATTTGCAATGTCGGATCGAGCGTCTGGCGAACCAGCGGCACGCGGCCGATCAGCATGCCGAGCGGCAGCGCTACCAGCAGCGCCAGTCCGAAACCGCCATAAACCCGGCTCATGGAAGCGAACAGATGAGTCCAAAGAGTGCCGCTATAGGCGTCGTCGTTGATGCCGCCGAACGCGAGATCGCGCATTTCCAGCCACACGTCATGTGGCGGCGGGATCAGACTGTTCGGCCGCCCTACAGTGGTGAAATGCCAGAACGCCAGCATCGCGATGGGGAAACCCACCGCCAGCAATACCGGGCGCAAATGCGGCCAGAGCGCGCCCCACCGCGATTTGATTTCCGGCGAGGCGTCCTGCTCGGTATGGGAGGCGACAGCCGTCATGTCAGGTCGGTTTCACGGCATCGACAAAGCTGGTGTCGATGAAGGTGGCGAAATCGGGCAGGCGCTTGATCTGCTTCAGGTCCAGCATGTGGTCGGCATAGATCTTCGCGCGTTCGATCTGGTCGGGGCCCATCTTCCAAGTCAGTTCGACATTGGGCACCGAAGCCTCGATCGCTTCCTTCTTTTGACCGAGCTTGCTAACCGCCATCGCGACCATCGCGTCCTTATGGGTGGAGGCGTAGTCAGTGGCGCGCTGATGGATGCCGACCATCACTTTCACGACGTCCGGCTTCTCGGTAATGACGTCGCGATGCGTGCCGAACACCATGTTCAGCGATCCCATCGCGGTCGAATAAGGATATTCGATCAGCGAACCGACGCCGGTGGAAAGCGAGACGCCGGGGCCTGGTTCGGCGCCGACATAGGCGTCGATGTCGCCGCGTGCGAGCGCGATGTGCATTTCGCTGAACGACACGCGCACGGGCTCGACATCCTTGATCGTCATGCCTTCCATGCGCAGGCGCTCGAGGAAGAACACTTCCTGCGTCGTGCCGGGAAATACCGCAACGCGCTTGCCTTTCAAATCCTGAATGGTTTTCAGGTTTTCATCCTTCTTGCCGATAATCGCCATGCCGCGATTGCAGCACGAGGCGATGACGACCACGGGCTCGCCCGCCGCGGACCCAAGCGTGGCGGCGGCAATGCCGAATGCGCCGAAATCGACTGACTTTGTGACGACGGCGTTCTTGCACTCGGTCGGTGTCTCGAAGGGAATAACCTCCATCTTGTAGCCGGCCGGAACGAACTGATCGTAGAAATAGGGAGCTATCGAATGGATCAGTTTGAGCGCACCGGCGCGGATCACAACAGGCTCGTCGGCGCGCAGGATGGACGGCGCGGCGAAAAGTCCAGCGCCGAGGCCAACTCCAAGTCCTGCAATGAATTCACGGCGGCGGATAACACTCATGGTGACGCTCCTGTTGTTTGCCTTGGACTTTGCAACAACCGTGCCGGTGGACGGCATGGCGGGGTGACAGCGAGACATCGTGATCTCTCATGCTCGCCCAGATAGCCGTCATTGCTACCGCGCGGAATGCACGTCTCTTTTTCCCGTGTTTGTGGATGAAAACCCCGTGTTTCAGGCGCACAGGCCGGGGACGACAATGCCGTAATGCTGCCTGTGAAACGCCGACGACCGTGCCGTGACAGAATGCATCCCCCGCCGCTTCAATATCGCGCGATCTGTGCTTATTCGTTGTGCAGTTTCGAGTGCCGAGACCTTTGCCACACGACGAGAGTCCGAGGGCGTGTAGAAATATCCATTTCATTTCAGCATTTGCACCCATGGCATGTCTCATGCATTATCGTGATGGAGTTGGCCGCTAGGGTTCCGGCTTTGCATATGCAAAGTGCTGGTCCGAGAGCAGCCGCTTGCGGGGGACAAATCCTCGCAGGTGCACGGCGGGACAAAACCCCGGGAGACCTCGTGAGCCAAGGGATTGGCAAAGCGATGGTCTGTCGCCGATCCCTTCTTGTAGTGTTGCAAGAGGGATCTGAGCATGAAGATTTATTCCAGATTTTGTTTTGCGATTGCCGGCGTGGCTCCTGCCGCGCACACGGCTGCCCCGTGTATGCAGCTTCGAATGTCGACCACAAGCTCCGTCAGGGACGACCCTGACGAAACGGGAGCATGAGCCGGGACGACCCGGCATTTGTCTTATAAAAGGGCAAACATGATCCTCACCAAAGAACAGCAGGCTGAAGTCGAGGCCCATCGCAAGCGCTACGAAGAACTCAAGGCGGCCGGACAGGGGCAGGCGCCGCGTGCCCTGCCGCCGCCCACGCCGCGCGGCAGTGCGCCGATCGCCGCCGGCACGTTCATTCATCGCGAGAGCATCCCGGGCGGCTGGTACTGGACCACGCCTCTGAACAAGGGCGAGGCGCTGCGTCTCGTCAACACGAGCGGCAAGTCCTGCGTCGCGCTTTTGGCCTGGAGCAAGGCCGATTCCAGCGAGCGGCTCAATCACGCCGACACCATCAAGGTGCAGTGGGCGGCGCGATTGCAGAAAGGCCGCGTCATTCTGTCGGACATGGGCCGAGCGCTCCTCAGCATCATCGAAGACACCAGCGCCGCGCACGACGCATTGGTCGGCGGCTCGACGGCGGCGACCAGCGCCGTGCGTTATGGTGAAGACAGCCATCGCAACACCCGCGACAAT
>JAIERI010000215.1 GCA_019747015.1 Xanthobacteraceae bacterium | reverse complement strand
CAGGAATTACGCCCGCGCGCGCTCGTTTCGCAGGCTGCTAAATTCCACCGGGCGGTCGGGAATCGCGATGCGGAAGGTCGCGCCAATGGTGCCCTCCACCAGATGCAAATCACCGCCATGGGCGCGCACCAGTTCGGCCGCGATCGCAAGACCGAGACCCGTGCCGCCGTCACGCGAGGAGCCTTGAAAAGCCTCGAACAGATGTTCGCGCGCCTTCATCGGAACGCCGGGACCGGTGTCCGAAATTTCGATGATGGCCACTCCGCCCGCACGCCGGCCAGCGATTCGAATCTGTTTCGGCGAAACATCGCCGGCTGATGGGCTCTCCATCGCCTGCACGGCGTTGCGCACCAGATTGAGCAGCACGCGGAACAACTGATCGGGATCGGCGTCGACGACGAGACCGCGCTCGATGGCGTTGATCCAGGTGGTCGAGGCATCGGACGCGACACCCGCGGACTCGCGCACCTCGCTGACAATCGGCTCGACCGCGATCATACGCCGGTCCGGCGCGGCTTCCTGCGCCTTGCCATAGGACAGCGTCGATTGGCAAAACGCGATGGCGCGCTCCAGCGAGCGCATCAGCTTGGGCGCAAAGCGCTGCACGCGCGGGTCGGGCACACTTGAAAGCTGGTCGGACAGAAGCTGCGACGACGCCAGCAGATTGCGCAGATCGTGGTTGATCTTGGAGACAGCAAGGCCGAGCGCCGCAAGGCGGCTCTTTTGATGCAACATCGAGACGAGATCGCGCTGCATGTCCGACAATTCGCGCTCGGCGACGCCGATTTCGTCCTGGCGCTGCGAAGGCGCGATGATGCGCGCGACGCTTTCGGGATTTTCGTGAAAGGCGACGAGGTTCGCCGTCATGCGGCGCATCGGCCGCACGAACAGGAAATGCAATGCCAGATAAATCAGCGCCGCGGTGACGATGGCGAAGCCGAGCGACAGCAGCAGCACGTTGCCCGAGAAGCGGTACATCGCCTGGCGCAGCGGCGCTTCGTCGACCACGACCTCGATGAACTGGCCGCCTTGCGGCGCCGGGCCGATGATGCGCATGACCTCGTCGTCATGATCGAGCATCACCTGGAACGCTCCGACGATGGCGGACGCCACCGTCATCGTCCGCATGTCGACGTCATGATCGACCATCGCCGGCATGTCGGTCGCGGCGAGCAGGCGGCGCTGCTTGCCGGTCTTGATTGCGACGGCGCGCGCGCCGATGCTCTGGAGAATTTGCCGCGCCAGCGAATCCGGCACCATGCCGCTCGGCGCTGCGTCCAGCACCAGAGCGGCGGTGTTGGCGGCGGCCAGCCGGTCGTTCAGCCGGTTGACCCGGAAGTTGGCGATCGAGGGCACGTAAATCAGGATTTCCGCGATCATCACCAGCGGAATGGTCAGCAGCAGCAGCTTGCCGGATAGGTTCAGCCGGCCCCGGAGCGGAAGCGGGGTTGACGGCTTTGCTGAGGGCTCTTCGCTGGTAGACACGGCCCGGACATCCTTCAAGCTTGCAGCGGCATTCTGGTGGCCCGATCCACTCCACTGGCGCGGACGATGCGCCCGCCGAAAGGCGCCGTCAAACCCCTGAAAACTCTCGAAATCGAGGCCGAATTGAGGGGGCTGACCGCGCCGTTCCGGCATTTTGCGGCGGCCTTTACGCTTATATCCCAAGATTGACGAAAACTGGCCGCTCCCGTATAAGCCCGGCAACTGTCCGCGATGGCCCGGCTCGACCGGGCCGGTTCATTTTGGGCCCTTTGTCCGGCCCCGGCCTGGACCGACATTTTCGGACGTAAATCATTCACTTGCCTGGCAATTTGCTTTTGAATTTGCTCGGCATCAGACGTGTCAACAGAACAGACTCGGGCAGAAAGCTGCCCGGTAGCGGAGAACGACCGTGAAGCGGACTTATCAACCCAGCAAACTGGTGCGCAAGCGCCGTCACGGCTTTCGCGCACGCCTTGCGACCACCGGGGGCCGCAAGGTTCTTGCCGCGCGCCGTGCGCGTGGCCGCAAGCGTTTGAGCGCCTGAACCGGCATCCATGCGCCGGTTGAAACCATGGACCGGTTGAAACAACGCGCGGATTTCGTGGCCGCCTCTAGCGGTCCACGCAGCGCGGGCCCAGCTTTTACGGTGCAATCGCGCCGCCGCGACGATACCGGCCCTGTCCGGGTCGGCTTCACCGTGACCAAAAAGGTCGGCACCGCCACCGAACGCAATCGCATCCGGCGCAGGCTTCGCGAATTGGTGAAGCGACTGGATGTCATATCCATGCGACCACATCATGATTATGTGCTAGTTGGCCGCCGGGCCGCGCTCGAACGCGGCTTTGCCGTCATGCTCGACGATCTGCGCTCGGCGCTGACGCGCCTCGAGCGGACGGCGGGCCAGCGCCAATCCGGCAATGCCTTCCCGACAGTTTCCCCGATCTCTCCCGAGCGGAATCACGAGACCTGACCCGAGACCTGAACAATGCAAGATAATCGCAATACCATTCTCGCCGTCGTGCTGTCCGGCCTCGTGCTGATCGCCTGGCAATATTTCTACAACATGCCGCAGATGGAAAAACAGCGCCTCGCTCAGCAGCAGGCTGCCCAGCAGGCGCAGATACAGGCGGCCAATCCGGCCAACCCATCGGTCTCGCCCGGAACCACGCAGACGCCGGAAGCCGGCAGCGCGGCTCCCGTGCCCGGCGCACCGGCGCAGAACGCCGCCGTGCCCGTGCAGGACCGCGCCACCGTGATCGCCTCCAGCCCGCGTATCAAGATCGATACGCCGAGCATCGTCGGCAGCATCGCGCTGAAAGGCGCGCGCATCGACGACGTCGCGCTGGTGAAATATCGCGAGACCGTCGATCCGGCGTCCCCGGCGATCGATCTGTTTTCACCGTCGGGCACCAAGGAACCGTATTACGCCGAGTTCGGCTTCGTGCCGGCCGCGGGATCGACCATCAAGATGCCCGATCTCAACACCGTGTGGAAACAGCAGGGCTCGAACGCGCTGACGCCATCGACGCCCGTCATTCTCACCTATGACAATGGCGAGGGCCTCACCTTCAAGCGCACGATCGCGATCGACGACAAATATCTGTTCACGATCACGGACGATATTTCCAACGTCGGCAAGGACGCCGCGACGATCTATCCGTTCGGGCTGATCTCGCGCCATGGCACGCCGCACGTCTCCGGCTATTACATCCTGCACGAAGGCCTTGTCGGTGTTCTCGGCGATCAGGGCTTGCAGGAATATAATTACAAGAAGATCGACGAAGTAAAGTCGGTAGACTTCAAGGTCACCAATGCGTGGCTCGGCATCACCGACAAATACTGGGCGGCGACGCTGCTGCCCGACCCTTCCGCATCGCTGAAGGCGCGCTATTCGTCGAACCTGATCGGCACGGTGCGCACCTATCAGACCGACTATCTGCTCGACCCGGTCACGGTGTCGATCGGCGGCTCCGCGACCACCAGCGTGCACCTGTTCGCCGGCGCCAAGGAAAACACGCTGCTGCAGACCTACGACCACGAGCTGAAGCTCAACCGTTTCGAACTGCTGATCGACTGGGGCTGGTTCTATTTCATCACCAAGCCGATGTTCTGGGCAATCGACCATCTCTACAAGCTGGTCGGCAATTTCGGCGTTGCCATCCTGCTGGTGACAGTGATCGTCAAGGCGATCTTCTTCCCGCTCGCCAACAAGTCCTACGCCTCGATGGCGAAGATGAAGGCCGTGCAGCCGCAACTGACCGCGCTGAAGGAGAAGTATCCGGACGACAAGGTCAAGCAGCAGCAGGAGATGATGGAGATCTACAAGAAGGAGAAGATCAACCCGATCGCGGGCTGTCTTCCGATTCTGATCCAGATCCCGGTGTTCTTCTCTCTTTATAAGGTGCTGTTCGTCACCATCGAGATGCGGCACGCGCCGTTCTTCGGCTGGATCAAGGATCTTTCCGCGCCAGATCCGACCAACCTGTTCACGCTGTTCGGCTACCTGAATTACGATCCGACGTCGATCCCGCTGCTCGGTCATTACATGGTGCTCGGCATCTGGCCGATCATCATGGGCATCACGATGTGGTTCCAGATGAAGCTCAACCCGACGCCGCCGGACCCGACCCAGCAGATCATCTTCACTTGGATGCCGCTGATCTTCACCTTCATGCTGGCGGGCTTCCCGGCGGGTCTCGTGATCTACTGGGCCTGGAACAACACGCTGTCGGTGCTGCAGCAAAGCGCCATCATGAAAAAGAACGGCGCCAAGATCGAACTGTTCGACAATCTGAAGGCGACGTTCGCCGGCAAGAAAGCCGGCTGACGCGCACCATCGCTGTCTCTTTCTCATGCCCGGACGTAGCCGTTCGAAGAATGGCGTCGCTTCGCTTGCCTATGCTCCGGGCATGATGCTGTCAGGAACCTTCGCATGACCACGGACAACGATGCGGAGCTGATGGAAGCCGGCCGGAAAATGTTCGCCGGCGAGTGGCAATTCTTCTGGGCGTCCCCCTCGATCGAAACCTTGCCGCCGATGCATGGCGTCGAGGTCGCCTTTGCCGGGCGCTCCAATGTCGGCAAATCCAGCCTCATCAACGCGCTGACCGGCCGTAGCACACTGGCGCGCACCTCGCACACGCCGGGCCGCACCCAGGAATTGATTTTCTTCGAAGGCCCGCCCTCGCCCGACGGCGACAAGGAGACTGCTCTGCGTCTCGTCGACATGCCCGGCTACGGCTATGCGTCGGCGCCGAAGGCCAAGATCGCGTCGTGGACCTCGCTGATCCACAAATTCCTGCAAGGCCGCGCCAATCTCGCGCGTGTCTATGTGCTGATCGACAGCCGTCACGGCTTCAAGGATGTCGATATGCAAGTGCTGACCACGCTGGACAAGTCAGCCGTGAGCTATCAGGTGGTGCTGACCAAATGCGACCAGGTCAAGAAATCCGAACTCGAACAAACCCTGCTGGAAACCGCCGAGACGTTGCGCAAGCATCCCGCCGCGTTTCCCGACCTACTGGTGACGTCGTCGCGCACCGGAGAAGGCATGGGCGAATTGCGCGCCGCGATGGTGCGGCTTTTGAGGGAGCGAACCGGATGACGCCAACCACGCTGCGTATCGCGACGCTGTGCGCCGGCCTGATGGGCGTGGCCGGCGTGATCCTCGCCGCCGCCACCGCGCATCAGCCGGATGCGGCACGGCTGGCATCTGCGTCATCAATGCTGCTATTCCACGCAAGCGCGGTGATCGGAGCGGCGCTTCTGACTGGGCACGGCATTTTGAAGCGTCCGCTCGGCCTCGTCGCGACCTTCGGCTTTGTGGCCGGCGCGGCTCTGTTCGCCGGCGATCTCGTCATGCGACAATATCAGGGGCAAAGCCTGTTTCCCATGGCAGCGCCGACCGGGGGCACCACACTGATCCTGAGCTGGCTGGTGCTTGCACTCGCAGCAATATGGCCGCACCGCACCGATAAATCCTGAGCCGCGCTTTGCGCCTGTCACGCCAATCGGTTAAACATCCGCCGCCGCCACGCGAGAATTTTCCATGATCGCCCTGCCCGACATCAGCCCCCAGGATCAGGCCCGCATCCTCTCCGAAGCGCTGCCGCATATGCAGCAGTACGACGAGGAAACGATTGTCATTAAATATGGCGGCCACGCCATGGGCGAGGAAGCACTGGCCCGTCAATTCGCGCGCGACATCGTTCTGCTCGAGCAGACCGCGATCAATCCGGTGGTGGTCCATGGCGGCGGTCCCCAGATCGCCGCCATGCTCAATCGCCTTGGCATCAAGTCCGAATTCGCGGCGGGACTTCGCATCACCGATGCCGCCGCCATCGAGATCGTCGAGATGGTTCTGGCGGGATCGATCAACAAACAGATCGTCAGCCACATCAATTCCGCCGGCGGCAAGGCCGTCGGCTTGTGCGGCAAGGACGGCAACATGGTCACCGCCGTGAAGGCGACGCGGACCATGGTCGATCCCGGCTCCAACATCGAGAAGGTGGTCGATCTTGGCTTCGTTGGCGAACCCGACAAGGTCGATCTGACCTTGCTCAATCAGTTGATCGGCCATGAGTTGATCCCGGTGCTCGCGCCTTTGGCCTCGTCGGCGGACGGCCAGACCTACAACGTCAACGCCGATACCTTCGCGGGCGCCGTTGCCGGTGCGCTGAAGGCCAAGCGTCTGCTGCTGCTGACCGACGTGCCGGGCGTGCTCGATAAATCGAAGAAACTGATTCCCGAATTGTCGGTGAAGGACGCGCGCAAGCTGATCGCCGACGGCACGATTTCCGGCGGCATGATCCCGAAGGTCGAGACCTGCATCTATTCACTGGAGGCCGGGGTCGAGGGCGTGGTCATTCTCGACGGCAAGACTCCCCACGCCGTGCTGCTGGAACTTTTTACCAATCAGGGCACCGGCACGCTGATGCACAAGTGACACGAATAAAATTCGATGTCGTCCCCGCGAAGGCGGGGACCCATCCTTCCTATCGGTTGATATAGAAGATAGCACCTTCAGTGAATACAATCGGGAATCTACAGCGCAGCATGGGTCCCCGCTTTCGCGGGGACGACGACAGAATGATCCGCGCCCTCGTTTTCTCCCTGCTGTTCGTTCCATTCATCTCAACCGCCGCCCGCGCCGACCTGAAACTCTGCAACCGCATGAGCTACGTGGTCGAGGCCGCGATCGGCATCGACGACAAGGGCGGCACCGCTACCCGCGGCTGGTTCCGCATCGATCCGGCGGCGTGCCGCGTGGTCGCGCAAGGCACGCTGAACGCGGACCGCATTCTGCTGCATGCCCGCGCACTCGCCGTCTATGGCGCCTCGCCGATGCCGCAGGACGGCTCCGACAAGCTCTGCATTGCGAATGAGAATTTCGTCATCGCCGCTGCCCGGCAATGCCGTGGCGGACAAACCCAGGCCGGGTTCACTGAAGTCAAACCGAAAACCGATGACGACGGCAACACGGTCGCGTATCTCGCCGAGGATTCTGAATATGACGACGAGCAGGCACGGCTTGCGGGAATCCAGCGCCTTCTGGTGATCGCGGGTTACGACGCATCCCCCATCGACGGCGTCGATGGCCCCAAAACCCAGACCGCGCTGAGTTCGTTCCTCAAAACACGCGGCCTTGGCCCCGATGCGCCGCTGGCGGCTAATTTTTTCGACACCATGGTGGACGCCGTGCAATCGCCGGCGGGGCCCGGCGTGACCTGGTGCAACGACAGCCAATATCGAATCATGGCCTCGATCGCGACCGACGACGGTACCGCCGTGACCACACGCGGCTGGTATCGCATCGAGGCCGGCAAATGCCTTCACCCGGACATCACCGGACAGCCGCGACGCGTATTCAGCTTCGCCGAAGCGGTCGATACCGACGGGCGCACCATCAAGATCAACAGCCGCCCGCTGAACTGGGGCGGCGGCGCGACATTCTGCACCCGCGAGACGCAGTTCGAGATCAACGATCAGACCGATTGCGGCGGCCGCGGCCTCAACGCGACCGGCTACGCCACCGTGGACACCAGCGCGGCCGGCAAGACTTTGAGATTCGCTGCGCCATGATCCTGAAAGAGCAACGCGGCTTCGCCCATGTCGAGACATGGGTATTCGATCTCGACAACACGCTTTATCCGCATCACGTCAATCTGTGGCAGCAGGTGGATGTGCGGATTCGCGATTTCGTCGCCGCCTATCTGAAGGTGCCGAAAGACCAAGCATTCAAGATCCAGAAGGACTATTACCGCCGCTACGGCACCACCATGCGCGGCATGATGACCGAGCATGGCATCAACGCCGACGATTTTCTCGCCTATGTGCACGAGATCGATCATTCGCCGCTCGAAGCAAATCCTGCGATGGGGGCCGCGATCGAACAACTGCCCGGCCGCAAGCTGATCCTCACAAACGGCTCGCGCGCCCACGCCGACAAGGTGATGGAGCGACTCGGCATCGGCGTGCAGTTCGAGGACGTGTTCGACATCGTCGCGGCGAACCTCGAACCCAAGCCGGCGCGGCAAACCTATTTGCGCTTTCTCAAGCTGCACGGCGTCGACCCGTTGAGGGCGGCGATGTTCGAGGATCTGGCGCGCAATCTGGTGACGCCGCACGAGCTTGGCATGACCACGGTGCTGGTCGTGCCCGATGGCACCAAAAACGTGGTGCGCGAGGACTGGGAGCTTGAGGGCCGCGATGCTGCCCATGTCGACCACATCACCGACGACCTGACGGGATTTTTGCAGCGGGTGAAGAGCGCCTGAACTGCCGGATAAGCCGCCTGGAAACTTGACTCTCTCTCGGCAATCCCGAAAAAGATTTATGCAAACTGTTCCCATATCGGCCTGCTCCAAGGACCACAAATGTCTCTCTCTGCTCTCGAAGCCACGCTGAATGCCGCCTTCGATGTCCGCGATACCATCAACGCCTCAACCAAAGGCGAGGTGCGTGACGCGGTCGAGCTCGCGCTCGACATGCTCGACAAGGGCGAGGCCCGGGTGGCGCAGCCGCAGGCGGACGGACAGTGGAAGGTCAATCAGTGGCTGAAAAAGGCCGTGCTGCTGTCGTTTCGTTTGAACGACATGGCGCCGATCACCGGCGGCCCGGGCGGCGCGACGTGGTGGGACAAGGTGCCCTCGAAATTCGAGGACTGGGCCGAGCAGAAATTCCGCGAGGGCGGTTTCCGCGCGGTACCCGGTGCCATCGTGCGCCGCTCCGCCTTCATCGCCAAAAACGTCGTGCTGATGCCGTCCTTCGTCAATCTCGGCGCCTATGTCGATGAGGCAACCATGATCGACACCTGGTCCACCGTCGGCTCCTGTGCCCAGATCGGCAAGAACGTCCACATCTCCGGCGGCGTCGGCATCGGCGGCGTGCTGGAGCCGTTGCAGGCGGGACCGGTCATTATCGAGGACGATTGCTTCATCGGCGCGCGCTCGGAAGTGGCCGAAGGCGTGATCGTGCGCAAGGGCGCGGTGCTGTCGATGGGCGTGTTCATTGGCGCATCGACCAAGATCGTCGACCGCGCCACGGGTGAAATATTTGTCGGCGAAGTGCCGGCCTATTCGGTGGTGGTGCCGGGATCGTTGCCCGGCAAGCCAATGAAAAATGGCGAGCCCGGCCCGGCTCTCTATTGCGCCGTGATCGTCAAGCGCGTCGACGAGCGCACCCGCTCCAAGACCAGCATCAACGAATTATTGCGGGACTGATCGAACCGAAAAACCGCCATCCGCAACCAATGCCCAGAGGCCCATCATGGGCCTGGAGTGCATGGGCTATGGACTTCGGATGGTTTCTTTTTGGATTTGACGGCCGGATCAACCGGGCCAAATACTGGCTGTCGCTTGTGATCTTTCTGATCGGCGGCGCATTTTTCATGATGCTGTTTTTCGACGATGTCAGGAAATTCATCATCCTCGAAAACCGCCTCGGCGAGGACATCCGGGCATCGGCCTTTATTCCATTCTTCGTGATCGGCGTCCCGATGCTGGTTGTCGGCACATGGCTTTTCGCCGCGACCGCGATCAAGCGGCTGCACGATCGCAACAAGAGTGGATGGTGGATGGCGGTATTTTTCATTGTCCCCTCCCTCCTGCAAAAAGCCGTCGACCGGCTCGGGGATTCAAATCTCGCTTTTCTGGCCGGATCGGTCGCGCTCGGTCTCTGCATCTGGGGATTTGTCGAGACCTATTGCCTGAAAGGGACCGCCGGAACGAACCAGTTCGGCCCCGATCCGCTGTCGCCGCAAAAACGGATCGGCCGCTTGATGGCCCACCGCTAAATTTGTCCGTACTGCGGCTGTTATAAACACGGGCTGGCCCATCGGCGCTTGCCCGTGTTAAGCGAAGGCATGAACGATGCCCTCTCCATCGCGCGCGATCTGCTGCGCTGTCCGTCAGTGACGCCGGCGGACGCCGGCGCACTCGGGGTGCTGGAGAAAATTCTGAAGTACGCTGGCTTCGAAACCCACCGGCTTACTTTCACCGAACCCGGCACCGACGCTACCGACAATCTGTACGCGCGGATCGGCACCGGCAGCCCGCATATCACCTTCGCAGGACATACCGATGTGGTGCCACCAGGTGACGAACACGCGTGGACGCATGGCGCGTTCGCGGGCGATGTGAAGGACGGCGTGCTTTACGGCCGCGGCGCGGTGGACATGAAGGGCGGGATCGCCTGCGCGGCCGCCGCCACGCTGGATTATCTGAAGGCACACGGCGGCAAGCCAAAAGGTTCGATCTCGTTCCTCATCACCGGCGACGAGGAAGGCCCTGCGGTCAATGGCACCGTGAAGCTGCTGGAGTGGGCGGCGAAGCGCGGCGAGAAATTCGATCATTGTCTTTTGGGCGAGCCGAGCAACGTCAGCGCCATTGGCGATTGCATCAAGGTCGGCCGCCGCGGTTCGCTATCCGGCACGGTCATCGTCGATGGCACGCAGGGCCATGTCGCTTATCCGGAGCGCGCGAACAATCCGGTCCCGGAGATCGCCGCGCTGATCGCGGCGCTGAATTCCGATCCGCTCGATCAGGGGACCGAACACTTCCCGCCCTCGAATCTCGAATTCTTGTCGGTCGATGTCGGCAATCCGGCGTGGAACGTGATTCCGGCGCAGGCCAAGGCGCGTTTCAACATCCGCCACAACGACTGCCACACTCAAACGTCGCTGCGCGCACTGATTGAAGAGCGCGTTGCGAAGGCCGCCGGCAAATTTATCAAGGCGCATGTGGTGTGGGAGCCGTCAAACGCCGATGCGTTTTTGACCGAGCCCGGCGCATTCACCGATCTTGTGGTCGCGGCGATTTCGAAGGTGACGGGCCGCGTCCCCAAGCTCGACACCGGCGGCGGCACATCCGACGCACGTTTCATCACCGACTATTGTCCGGTGCTGGAATTCGGTCTGGTCGGCCAGACCATGCATCAGATCGACGAGCGCACGCCAGTCGCCGACATCGAGGCGCTGACCAAAATCTACCGCGCCGTGCTGGATTATTATTTCAAATGAGCGGACGATGAGCGGCAAGATTCTCGTTCTCACGGCAATCGACGATGAACTCGACAAGGCGCGCGCGCCGCACAATGTCGAGGTGATCTACACCGGCGTCGGCAAGGTGAATTCGGCGAGCGCCACAATGCTTGCGCTGCTGGCGCTGCGCCCGCAGCTCGTCATTAATTACGGCACCGCCGGCAACATCGCGAAAATTCATCGCGGGCTGATCGAGATCGCGCATGTCGTGCAGCGCGACATGATGGCAATGCCGCTGGCGCCGCGTGGACGCACACTTTTCTCTCCCGAACTCGACCGGTTTTCATCCGGCCATGGCACGGCGGTGTGCGGCACTGGCGACAGCTTTGTCACCTCGGACGATCCGTGGCTGAGGGACAACAAGATCGACGTCGTGGACATGGAATTGTTCGCCATCGCGCATGTCTGCGTACGCAATAGCGTTCCCTGGCGCGCGTTCAAGTTCATCACCGACGACGCCGACGAATTCGCCGCCGATCACTGGCAGCAGAACATGGCCGATGGCGAGGAATTGTTCTGGGACGTGCTGAAGAGTTTGATCCAGAAAATAGATTAGTAATCCACCCCCACGAGATACAGCCCGTCCGGCGGCGCGACGGGACCGCAGGCCGCACGGTCACGTGCGGTGAGCGCGGCACGCATGTCGGCGGCATTCCAGCGGCCGTGACCGACCCACACCAGCGAGCCGACCATCGAGCGTACCTGGCTGTGCAGGAACGAGCGTGCCGAGGTCGTGATCTTCACGTCATCGCCGTCGCGCGTCACATCAAGGACATCGAGCGTCTTCTCAGGCGATTTGGCCTGGCACTCGGTGTCGCGAAAGGTCGTGAAATCGTGTTTGCCGATCAGCAACTGCGCGGCGTCATGCATCGCATCGACATCGAGCTTGCGCGGTACGCGCCATGTGTGGCCGAGGCCGAGCGCCAGATTAGCACGCCGGTTGGCGATGCGATAAAGATAATGACGCCTGATTGCAGAGAACCGCGCGTCGAACGTCTCCGGCACGATCTCTGCGGATAAAACACCGATCGGATGCGGCCGCAGATGGGCGTTCAGCGCATCGCGCACGCGGTCGGCGCTGTAGGCGCGCTCCAGATCGACATGCGCCACCTGCCCCAGCGCGTGCACGCCGGCATCGGTGCGGCCCGCGCCGCTGACGCGGACGTCCGCGCCGGTCATCGCCTTGACGGCGAATTCAAGCGTGCCTTGCACCGACGGCCCGTTCTCCTGATATTGCCAGCCGCAGAACGGTGCGCCGTCATATTCGATGATGAGCTTGTAGCGCGGCATCAGGGCATGACCCGGAAAAGTGGGACCCGGTTTTCCGAAAAGGTCATGCTCATGACATAACTACATGTGCCGGCGGCTTCAGCGGCGTGCCGCGCAGAAAATCGATCGCCTTCATTGGCTGCTTTCCGGCGCGCTGCAATTCGATAATTCGGATCGCGCCCTCACCGCAGGCAAATGTCAATTGATCATCGAGCAATTCGCCCGGCTTGCCCGAACCCTTCGCAAGTTCACAGCGCAGCACCTTGATCCGCACCTGCTCGCCTTCGAGCGCAAGTTCGAACCACGCGCCGGGAAACGGCGACAGCCCGTGGCAATGGCGCAGCACATCGTGCGCGGATTTGGTCCAGTCGATCTTGGCTTCAAGCTTGTCGATCTTGGCGGCGTAGGTGACGCCCTGCTCACTCTGTCTGGTGAGTTGCAGTTTGCCGCGTTCCAGCGCACCCATCGCGCGCACCATCAGATCGGCACCAAGCGGCGCAAGCGCATCGTGCAAATCCTGCGCGGTCATCGCGTCGGTGACCGGAAGACGCTCCGCCATTGCAACGTCGCCAGTGTCGAGACCGACGTCCATTTTCATCACCATGACGCCGGATTCTTTGTCGCCCGCCATGATGGCGCGATTGATCGGCGCGGCACCGCGCCAGCGCGGCAGCAGCGAGGCATGAAGGTTGAAGCAGCCAAATTTCAGGGTATCGAGAATGTTTTTCGGCAGGATCATGCCATAGGCGACGACCACCGCGGCATCGGCATTGTGCGCGCGGAACTCGGCTTCCGCCTCGGGCGTCTTGAGAGTCGATGGCGTCAGCACCGGAATGCCGAGCCGCCGCGCCTCCTGCTCCACGGGCGTCGCTTGTAACTTCATGCCGCGCCCGGCGGGCTTCGGTGCACGGGTATATACCGCCGCGATGTCGTGGCCATGCGCCGCGAGTTCGATCAAAGTCGGCACCGCGAAATCCGGCGTGCCCATGAAGATCAGACGAAGCGGCATGGCGAAGCCAATTTATTTGGCCGCGAGCTTGGCGGCCTTCTTGAATTTCTTCAACACCATCTCACGCTTGAGCTTGGAGAGATAGTCGATGAACAGCACGCCGTTGAGATGGTCGATCTCATGCTGGATGCAGGTGGCGTAGAGACCCTCCGCGTCCTCTTCGTGAACCCTGCCGTCGATATCCATGAAGCGCACGCGCACGCGCGCCGGCCGCTCGACCTCTTCATAATATTCCGGAATCGACAGACAGCCTTCCTCATAAACCGAGAGTTCTTCCGACGACGACAGAATCTCCGGGTTGATGAACACCCGAGGCTCCGGCTTGCCCTCCTCCTTCGACAAATCCATCGTGATCAGACGGAGCGGCTGGGCGATCTGGATCGCGGCCAGTCCGATGCCAGGTGCGTCGTACATGGTCTCGAGCATGTCGTCGGCGAGCGCGCGGATTTCCGGCGTGATTTTCTCGACAGGTTTGGAGACGAGCCGCAACTGCTTGTCCGGCACGATAATGATGTTCCGCATAGCCATCCGCGCGATGTAATGGGAGCCGCTTTCGGGGTCAAACCCAATGCGCACGCCGCGCCTCCGTGCGCTGTTAACGTCGTCTTAACCATGAAAATCAGGGAATAATTAACCATAATTGTTCCCCCTTCGTTCGCCTCAAGCGCCGAATCGGGCTACAAAGGCGGCATGAATGAAATCCTGTTTGTCATCGGCGACGTCCCCGTCCGTGCCGGCGTTGCCCTCATCGCCTTCGGCGCGCTGGCGCTGATCCTGCTCGTCACCATCGCGATTGTCATCGCGCGATCGAGCCGCAAGGGTGCCGAGATGGCGATGGCGCAGGCGATCCGCGCGGATGAACTGGAAGAACGGCTCAGCGAAGTGCTGCGCATCCAGAACGAGGCCACCGGCCGCGTGCATGAGATGGGCCAGGCGCTGGTCGGGCGGCAGGCGGAGATGGCGCGGGCGGTCAACGAGCGGCTCGATTCGGTGACGCACCGCGTCGGCCAGTCGATGGAGCAGACCACACGCAACACCATGGATTCGCTGCGCGTGCTGCACGAGCGGCTCGGCATCATCGACAGCGCCCACAAGAACCTCACCGATCTGACCACGCAGGTCACCACGCTGCGCGACGTTCTCGCCAACAAGCAGGCGCGCGGCGCATTCGGACAGGCACGCATGGAAGCCATCGTGCAGGACGGCATGCCGAAGGGCTCGTTCGCCTTCCAGCACACGCTCTCCACCGGCAAGCGTCCGGACTGCGTGATCTTCCTGCCGGATCAGCGACCGCTCTGCATCGACGCAAAGTTTCCGCTGGAAGCCGTTACTGCGCTACGCGACGCGCGCAGCGATGACGAAAAGAAATTCGCCACACAGCGACTGCGTCAGGACGTGATGAAACACGTCAACGATATCGCCGACAAATATCTCATTGCGGGAGAGACGCAGGACACCGCGCTGATGTTCGTTCCGTCGGAATCGGTTTACGCGGAAATTCACGACGGTTTCGACGACGTGATCCAGAAAGCCTATCGCGCGCGCATCGTGCTGGTGTCGCCCTCACTGCTGATGCTCGCCATCCAGGTGATGCAGCAGATTCTGAAAGATGCGCGGATGCGCGACGCGGCGGATCAGATTCGCACCGAAGTGATGAGCATGTCGGACGATCTCGCCCGGCTTCGCGAGCGTGTGCTCAAGCTGCAAAATCACTTCGGTCAGGTGAACGAGGATGTTCGCCAGATTCTGATTTCGGCCGACAAGATCGAGAAACGCGCCGGCCGCATTGAGGAGCTGGATTTCAGCGCCACCGAGCCGCCATCAGAGGCGGCGCACGTCGTCGCAGGCGGCAGCGATCTTTTCCCGCCACAGATCGCCCGCAAATTGCAGGCGGGGGAATAGGCCGCCTTGTTTCCCCTCTCCCCTTGTGAGAGAGCTGGCATATGAGCGCACCCGAAGCCGCAAAAGTGGAAGCTGTTCCCCGCACTTCATGGCGCGAGGCGATGGCGGTGTATTGTCAGCCACGCGTATTGATCGTGATGCTGCTCGGCTTCTCGTCAGGTCTTCCATTAGCACTTTCCGGCTCGACGCTTCTGGTGTGGATGCGCGAGTCCGGCGTCGATCTCGGCACCATCGGCCTGTTCGCACTGGTCGGCACACCCTACACGCTGAAATTCCTGTGGGCACCGCTAACCGACGCGCTGCATGTGCCGATCCTGACAAGACTGCTCGGCCGCCGCCGCGGCTGGCTGGTGTTCTCGCAGATCCTGCTGATCGTCGCGATCATCCTGCTCGCTCTGACCGATCCGGCTCGCTCCCCGTTTTACGTCGCGCTCGGCGCGCTGCTGGTCGCCACTACCTCGGCCACACAGGACATCGTGGTCGATGCGTTTCGTGTTGAGAGTTTGCCCGAGAGTGAGCAAGCCGCCGGCATGGCTTCATACGTCGCCGCCTACCGTATCGGCGCGCTGCTCTCCACCGCCGGCGCATTGTTTCTGGTCAGCGCCTTCCAAGGCACCGGGCTGCCGCGCCTCTCCGCCTGGATGTGGGGCTATATCGCGATGGCCGCTTTTGTGCTGATCGGCATGATCGCCGCGCTGATTGCCACCGAGCCCGAGCAGTCGCACCGCGCCGAACAGACGACCAGCGGCGAGACCGCACTCACGCGCGTAACCCGTGCGGCAGCCGGAGCGTTCTCCGAATTCCTCACTCGCAAGGATGCCATCGCTGTTCTCGTCTTCGTGGTGCTGTTCAAATTCACCGACGCGTTCTCCGGCACCATGACCGCGCCCTTTGTCATCGACCTGGGCTTCAGCCGCAACGATTACGCCGCCATCGTCAAGGGCGTCGGACTCGCCGCGACACTGACCGGCGGATTCGCCGGTGGATTCCTCGCCAACAGATATTCGCTTGCCACCAGCTTGTGGATCGGCGGCCTGCTGCAGGCAGTGGCGAACCTGTCATTCTCGTGGCTGGCGCTGGCCGGCGTCAATCAGTGGGCGCTGGCATTCGCGATCACTGCGGAGAACTTCACCAGCGCGATCGGAACCGTGATGTTCGTCGCGTATCTGTCCGCGCTGTGCAAAAGCCCGCTGCACACCGCCACGCAATACGCGCTGCTGACGGCGCTCGCCGCGGTCGGGCGCACGTATTTGTCATCGGGCGCGGGCTATGTGGCAAAGGCCACCGGCTGGCCGCTGTTTTTCGCGATCTGCATGCTGGTCGCGGTGCCAAGCCTGATGGTGCTGGCGTGGCTGCAACGGCGCGGGCATTTCGAGACGCTCGGCAAGAGCGCCTGACGCCTACTGATTCACCACACTCCATTTGGTGACGATGGCGTCGCTCATCTGCCCGGCAGCCTGTGCGCAGGACATTTCGTTCGCCTTGATCGACACGTTCTTGCCGATGAACGGTTTCAGCGCGCTGACTTCCGCGTCACTGCTGGTGACAATCTGGAACGTCTCCGGTCCGGTTTCCAGATCGCACATACCGCTCGGTGGCGGCAATCGCCGTGGTTCGCTGGTCAATTGATAAACGATAGTGCGGGCTTTCTTCGGCCCGCTGCGCAGCGCCGTCAGCCCGCCCGACAACACGTCGCCGGCATGCAGCAATTTGGCTTTTTCAGCGGCCCGCGAAGGAGCAACAAGGCAACCCGCGCAGATGACCGCGATCATCGCGCCGGCAAACAGCGGATTGCGAGATTTTAGAACGCTAGATGGCATGAGAATTCCCTATCGATTTCAAAACAGCGTCCGCTGCCGCATCGCTGCTGACAGCGTGCCTTCGTCAAGGTAGTCAAGTTCGCCGCCCACCGGCACGCCATGGGCGAGGCGGGTGATTTTGACATTGGCGTCCTGAAGTAGGTCGGTGATGTAATGCGCCGTGGTCTGGCCGTCCACGGTGGCATTCAGGGCCAGAATGATTTCGGTGACGCGCGGATCGTGCGCCCGCGCCACCAGAGCGTCGATGGTGAGATCCTCCGGACCGACGCCGTCGAGCGGTGACAGTGTCGCACCCAGCACGTGATAGAGTCCGTTGCTTGCATTCGCGCGTTCCAGCGCCCACAGATCGGCGACATCCGCCACCACCACGATGATCGATGGATCGCGGCGTGTGTCGGTGCAGATGGTGCAGGGGTTTTGCGTGTCGATATTGCCGCAGGTATGGCAAACCTGAATCTTGTCGATCGCAACCTGAAGCGCCGACGACAGCGGCGTCATCAACGCCTCGCGCTTCTTGATGAGATGCAGCGCCGCGCGCCGCGCCGAGCGCGGGCCAAGCCCCGGCAGCCGCGCCAGCAACTGGATCAGCCGTTCGATTTCCGGACCCGCGACAGCAGCAGCCATATATCTAGTGTCCCGAATCCGAAGTTCGCCGTGAGTTGCGGCATCCCCTTTTTGCGAACTTCGGATTCAAAGGGACACTAGAAGACAATAAAATCCTAATGCGGCTCTGTTCAGAAGTTCTCATGGAGAATTCGCAGCACAGGTGATGAGAACTTCTGAATCGCCGCATTAGCCGAAACCAAGTCCCGGCGGCAGGCCGAGGCCGCCGGTCAGCGACTGCATCTTGTCCGCAACGGTGGCCTCCGCCTTGCGGCGCGCCTCATTGTGCGCGCTGACAAGCAGATCTTCGAGCACTTCGCGCTCTTCAGGCTTCATCAGCGACGGATCGATGGTGACGCCCTTCACTTCCATCTTGGCTGTCATGCGCACGGACACGAGACCGCCGCCGGAGACGCCTTCGACCTCGATCTGTTCGAGTTCGTCCTGCATCTCCTTCATCTTCGATTGAAGCTGGGCCGCCTGTTTCATCATGCCGAGAAAATCAGCCATGCATGGTCCTCCTCAAAACCTTAGAGATCATCTTCGGAGGGATCGAGATCGTCGTCGATCGCCTCGGGTGCATCCGGCGCCAGATTGCGCACCCCGATCACCTGCGTGCCGGGAAAGCGCGCCATCACCGCCTGCACACGCGGGTCGGCTTGAACGCCGACGGTGAGCTTTTCCTTCTTCACCTGCGCCTGTGCGCGCAGCGTCGGCTCGCCAGCCTCATTCGACACGATCACGGTCCAGCGCCGGCCGGTCCATTGTTCGAGCTTGCGCGACAGATCGCCAATCAGCGACCGCGCGGCGCTGCGTTCCAGCGCGACCTCGAGCCGCCCATCCTCGAACCGCACCAGCCGCAAATCGGCTTCAAGTGCGGACCTGATTTGCAGATCGCGCTTCTCGGCGGCGAGCGTGACGAGCTGTAGGAAGGACGACAGCCGCAAGATCGGCTGCGCGCTCGGCGCATCCTGCACGGGGGCGGTCATCGGCTGACGCGCCGCAGTCTCGCTGCCCGCGCGAGCAGGAGACGATGCCATCGCTCGCGGCGGCGGAGACTGTTCGAACGACGTCATCGCCGGTGCGCGGCTTGCTCCATTGCCCGCGGATCCGCTAAGCGCGGGCGACGCGCCGCCGTTCTGCTCGATCATCCGGATCGCTTCGTCAGGCGTCGGCAGGTCCGCGACATAGGCGATCCGCACCAAGACCATCTCGGCCGCCGCCTGCGGACGTGTCGCCGCCTGCACCTCGGCGATGCCCTTGAGCAGCATCTGCCACATCCGCGACAGCACCCGCATCGACAGCTTGGCGGCAAAGTCACGGCCGCGTACGCGCTCTGTTTCTCCGAGTGCCAGATTATCGGCGGTCGCCGGCACGACCTTGACGCGGGTGACGAAGTTCACAAACTCCGCAAGATCGCTCAGCACCACCACCGGATCGGCGCCGGTGTCGTATTGTTCACGAAATTCCTTGAAGGCACTGGCAATGTCGCCGCCCGCCAGATGTTCGAACAGATCGATAACCCGCGTGCGGTCGGCTAGGCCCAGCATCTGCCGCACATCGTCGGCACGCACCACACCTGATGCATGCGCGATGGCTTGATCGAACAAAGACAGGGAATCGCGCACCGAGCCTTCGGCGGCGCGCGCAATCAGACCGAGCGCCTCGGGCTCGGCCTCGACCTTCTCACCGCCTGCTATGTTGGACAGATGCGACATCAGCACATCGGCATCGACACGGCGCAGATCGAAGCGCTGGCAGCGCGACAATACAGTTACTGGAACTTTCCGAATTTCCGTAGTCGCGAAAATAAACTTGGCGTGCTCGGGCGGCTCTTCCAGCGTTTTGAGGAAGGCGTTGAACGCCTTCTCCGACAGCATGTGGACTTCGTCGATGATATAAACCTTGTAGCGCGCGCTGGAGGGCGCGTAACGCACGCCATCCGTGATCTGGCGCACATCGTCGATGCCGGTGTGCGAGGCAGCATCCATTTCCAGCACGTCGATGTGACGGCTTTCCATGATCGCTTGGCAATGCACGCCAAGCACCGGCATCTTGATGGTCGGGCCTTTGACCGAACCGTCGGGCAATTCGTAATTCAGGGCGCGGGCGAGAATGCGCGCGGTGGTGGTCTTGCCGACGCCGCGCACGCCGGTGAGAATCCAGGCTTGCGGAATGCGGCCGGTCTCAAACGCGTTCGAGATCGTGCGGACCATCGCTTCCTGGCCGATCAGATCGTCGAAATTGGTCGGACGGTATTTGCGCGCCAGAACCCGGTAAGGCGAAGCGGAGGACGGTGCAGAGCCACCGCCGAGATCGAAACCAGCTTCGTTCGCACCCGTGCCTGAGTTGTCAGCTTCGGTCATCGAACGATCCGCATCCGCAGCCATTTGTTCCGTTCCGCAAGGTCGCGGAACAGCGCGACAGAAATAAAGGACCGGCCTCGCCGGTCCGTGAACGAAAATGAGGTAGGAGACTGACGAGCGACCCGATCCGAACCTCGTTAGGGCTGCTTCCTTCCGGACCTGACCCGGTTGGCGAGTGGCTCGTCCACCGCCAATCTCCCGCTCACTATTTGGGGCCAAAGCCCGAGGAAAGCAAGCGCGGCAGGCTTGCCGGCCGGCGCCGCGACCGCGCTAAAAGACACCATCCACATCTTGATTTTCGCCGCTTTCGCAGGCGATTTGACGAGGATATGGATGCGGCATAAAGCCGGGCATGACATTTGTTCATTTGCAGGCGCACTGACCGCGGCTGCATAAAAAAATCAGGAGCAGAAATGCCCGCCGACGCCTGGACGCTCCATTCCCAACTCAGGACCGACACCATCAACATCGGCGATCTGCCGCTGTCGCAAGTCCTTATCATCAAGGATTCGAACTATCCCTGGCTATTGCTGGTGCCGCGCCGGGTCGGCGTCTCGGACATCACGGATCTGAACGAGGTCGAGCAGGGGCAATTGATGACTGAGATCAACCGCGTCGCGGTTGCCGTGAAGGCGATCACAAAACCCGACAAGCTCAATATCGCCGCGCTCGGCAATCTTGTCCCGCAACTTCACATCCATGTCATCGGCCGCCGCACCAGCGACGCCGCATGGCCGCGTCCGGTGTGGGGGGCCGTGCCGCCGATCGGCTATGATCCGGTCGAAATGGACGGCTTCAAGAAAGCCTTGCGTCAACGAATCTGGCTGGACTGAGCGAACCGGCATCGATGAGCGGTCCTGATACTTCACCGTTTCCGTTGGGCCGTCCGGGGTTCGTCGCCAACCCGATCGATCGCGCCGCGCATCTGCGCTTGC
>JAIERI010000158.1 GCA_019747015.1 Xanthobacteraceae bacterium | reverse complement strand
CACTTCCCGTTCGCTCAACGTCGCGCCGAAATCGCGGCCGAGATCGGCCTGCGATGTTACGCCGGACAACAACTCCTTCGACCGCGTGCCGTAAGCCCGCGCCAGCCGGTCGGCATGGGCCTGCGAAAGAAATGGATGATCACGCCGCAATTGCGCGGCCAGACCGGCAAGCTCCGTCACTCCGAAATCGCCGCCGGGCAGCGGCGATTGTCCGGTCCAGCCTTCATGCGCTTTGCTGTCTTTCAGATAAGGCGACAATCTCTCAAGCGCATGCTCGGCCAACCGGCGATAGGTCGTGATCTTGCCGCCGAACACCGAGAGGATCGGCGCGCCATCCGGGGTGTCGAGTTCGAACACATAATCGCGCGTCGCCGCGCGTGCTTCGCTCGCGCCATCGTCATAAAGCGGGCGGACGCCGGAATAGCTCCACACCACCTCATTCGGTGTCACAGGCTTTTCCAGATAGTCGCTGACCGAGGCGCACAGATAGGCGATCTCGTCTTGCGTGGCGACAACGTGGGCCGGGTCGCCGTGATAATCGCGGTCGGTGGTGCCGATCAGCGTAAAGTCATTCTGGTAAGGGATGACGAAAATCACGCGCCCGTCGGCGTTCTGGAATGTGTAGGCGCGGTCGTGGGCATAGAGTTTCGGCACCACGATGTGCGAGCCTTGAACGAGACGCACTTTATCGCGGGAATGAATATCCGCGCGCTGGGTCAAAATGGTTTCGACCCACGGCCCGCCGGCGTTCACCAGCACGCGCGCGGCAATCTCACTTTTTGCGCCGCTACCCGTATCCTCCAGTGCAACGTGCCAGACGCCATCGCGATGCTCCAAACTTGTCGCACGCGTGCGGGTGCGGATCACGGCACCGCGCCGTGCGGCATCGACCGCATTGAGGACGACCAACCGCGCGTCATCCACCGTGCAATCGGAATACTCGAAGCCGCGCGTGAACCGTCCTGCCTTGAGCGGCTTGCCGGTCACATCGAGGCGCAAATTCAATGTGCGGGTCGCGGGGAGCAAATGCCGCCCGCCAAGATGATCGTAGATGAACAGGCCGAGCCGCAGCAGCCATGCGGGCCGCAGGCCGCTGTGATGCGGCAGCACGAAACGCTGCGGGTGAATGATATGCGGTGCAATGTTCCAAAGCACCTCGCGCTCGATCAGTGCCTCGCGTACCAGGCGGAATTCGTAATATTCGAGATAACGAAGACCGCCATGAATGAGTTTGCTCGACCATGACGAGGTGCCGCTGGCCAGATCGTTCATCTCGCAGAGAAACACAGAATGTCCGCGTCCCGCGGCGTCGCGCGCGATACCGCAGCCGTTCACGCCGCCGCCGACGACCGCAATGTCGTAGATACTCGTCACTTAAATTTTTCGCCGATGGAGAAATTCGCGCGACAGCTACCGATACCCGCCGCCGCCGCCACCGGTGGTCTGGGTCGTCTGATCGCCCTGCGCCTTGTTCTTCGCAACCGAGCTGCCGCCATTGAAGATCGAGAAATATCCGAGTGGATCGGTGCCGGGCGGATTGGCCGGATTATTGAGGTTGCCGGTGGTCGGGCCGCCGAATCCCTGCCGTGTCGCCATCTGGTCGGTCGGCAAATCGACAGCGCCGCCGGTCTGGCCGGGCTTGCTGGTGAGCAACGACAAGATCTGCGACAGGGTCAGGTCGCTGATCTTGAACGGCGGCGGAATCGGATCGTTCGGTCCGGTGACGAATGTGGCATAGCCTGGCTGCAGTGTCACCGAGCCGGTGTTGTTGGAGATCACCGTCACTCCGACATGGCCAATGACAAGCTCACCCTTGGCGTTCGCCAGATTTGGATCGCCCCCGCCGAAACCCGGAGGAATCGGATACATAATGGTCACGGAGCCGCCGCGCACGCCAAGCGACGACACCGGCGTCTGGATCGTCACGCCAGCGGTGTGGCTGATCTGGCCGCCGACGAAGCGCAGCACGCCCTTGCCGACCGAAGCCACCATCTTGCCGGTGCCGGCATTGGGGTCATAGACATATTCGTCGATGGTGACGCTGCTGTTGCGTCCGACATTGAGGGTCGAGGAATCGGGAAACAGAATCTGCGTCGAGCCGACCGCCGAGGTCTGAATCTTTTCCTTGTAGACAAGGTTTCCGCCGACCGTGAGTGTGCGCGAGCCACCGCCCGGCGGGGTTCCCGTCGCATCGGGATTCACCGCGACGACACGTCCGGCATTTTGCGCATCGACTCGCGTGATCGGTGCGACTGTCGACAACAGCACCGTCAGGAGCGAAGACATATACGATCGGATGTGTGGATGCATAGCTGCTACCTCAGAACCGAGCCGTCGGTCCGAACATGACCGAGAAGTTGTTCAATCGATAATTCTGAATCGTCGAGTCGGTGTGATCATACTGGACAGCGGTCGACAGGCCGAACCAGCTGTTGATCGGCGCATTGAAGATCGCGCCGGTGCTCCACATGGTGTCGTGCTGGGTATTCAGCGGATCGATGAACGGATTGGGACCGCCGAATTTGGTGTCGAGCAGCTTCACGAACGGCGCCACGCTCCAGTTGCGCGTGATCCCGACGAAGGGCGGCGAGAATTCAAACGACAGCGCGGCTTCCGCGCCCCACTGATCGAATGTGTTGAATACCATCTGCGCGTCGCCGCGCCGGTAGAACCCACGCGTGTCGAGGCGGATCGTCTGTGTCGCCTGCCATGTACCGCCGAGCGAGGCCGTGTAAGAGTCGCCGGAATTGAACGGCGTCACCGGCGTGACGGTGCCGAGGGTGAAATCATTGCGGCGCCATTCGAAACCGGGGGCGACCGTCCAGTGGTTCGCCATCGGCAGCCGCAGATCCAAGCCGGCGCCGACCGAACCGAGATAGGACTTGTTGTCGAGCCAGGTGTTTCCGCCGACGACGTAAGGCTTGATCGTCGCGCCCTGCCAAAGCTCATTCAACGACAAACGCGGGCCGAAGCTCGCGTCGAACAGGCCGACGTCGAGCTGGCTGAAGCGATCCTGCCGGGTCATATAACCGATGAAGCGGGTTTCGAGGGTGTCGCCGCGCTGACTGTTGAGGTCGTAATCGTGGCTGATGCCGGCAAGGCCGAACCAGTTGACGTCGCTTTTCTTCTGCGCGTTCGGTGCCAGCGACAGCGGATTTCCGTTGAACAGGATGGCGCCGCCCGAAGGCGCGTAATTGGCGTTGGACTGCGAGCGGATGCCGGTCTGCACGAAACCGGACAGGCGGCTGTTCTGAAGCTGTTTGTCGGCATCGGGCAGATAGGCCTCGATGCGCGCGCGTGTCGTCGCGTCGAGATCCGGGCTCGCCAGCGCTTCCTTGAAATAGCGCTTCGCCATCGAATACGAGCCGAGCCGGAAATACAAAGCACCCAGCTCGTACTTCACCTGGGTGAGCCGCGGATTGTAGTACAGCAGACGTTCAAGCGCGCCGATTGCCGCCTCATAGTCGCCGCGCGCAGTAGCGACCCGGGCGTACTCGTACGTGATCTCGTGGTTGGTCGGCTGCTGCATCATGCGCTGGAACAGCGCCTGCTGCTGCCCGGCATCCTGCGCGCGCGCGGCTCCGGCCTGCATCAACAGGACAAAAGCCATCAAGCCGAGCAAATGCCGAAGGGAAAACATCGAGAAAATCCGGCCAACCATCACTGTTGGTATCGAAAAATACCACTGCGGTTCAAAAACCATAAAAACTTCGCACAATCAACGTTATGTCGGCTGAATCCCGTGGCGTTTCGGGCACAGTGGGAACTAAAAAAACTCCTGGGAATTACACCGGCCCCCGGTCGCGCGTCAAACCAGGTTTTGTGCGGCGCGGTCGAGCTGGGCGCTTCGATACATATGTCTGAGCCACCTGTTCACCTGATCAAACGAAATTCGCGTAGGGAAGCGGATTTCGTTGTCGTGGCGTGCGAACAGGGTGTCGATGTACGACCCCTCCGGCGGCGCGAGATAGGGTGGAAACCCGGCCCTGCGCCAGACATCGTCCTGCAACTGAAGAAACCGCGACTTCGCGCATTTCTGCGATAGATCGATTGCCTTCGCGGGATTGAAGAGATCGGGGACATTGAACCAGGAAATCGGGCCGAGCGATTCGACCGTCGCATTCGACGCATCTAGCCCGTATTCGTTTATCAAGGCCGACAGCATGGGCGAGCCGCGCCCCCAGGACTGATCGCTCCGCTCCAGCGCCGCACTCATCCTCAAAGCCTCGACGATCAGAGGATGGCCCGGAGGGAATTTCAAAAGGGAGACCGGGACTGAACCGAAGGCATCGGGTTCGCAAAAAACAATTTCGCCGGCCGGCATATCGGGCTTGAGCAGGACCAGATCGGGATCGAGCCACCAGCCGCCGAATTTGGCCAGCAGTTCATACCGAAACAAATCGTCCCGGATATCTTGCTTGTGGATGACGCGCTCCATCGGCAAAATTTCCGCGGCATCGCGAACGTCCAGCCACGCAGGCGCGTTCATCTTCGTGTCGTAGTTGAAAACTTCAACCCGATGGCCGTGGTCGACAAAACTGCGCAGGCACATCAAGGCATACGGGAATATGAACTCACCATGCCAGAATGTCCGCAACGTTTGCGGCGCGGATGTTTGCGCACATCGCGATCTTCTCCTGGTTTCAGGCTCGATCCCGTAATGCCACTTGTTATAGATGCGATCCCGCGGCTGCCAGCCGAACGCCTGAATCGAATAGGCGAATCGATCGATCGTGAATTCGTCGATCGCTTCCAATCCGAGATTAAGCCTTATGTCCTTGATGAGCCGCTGCTCGATCGCCCACGACCGCACGCCTTCGGCAGGCATCCGCGTTCGTTCGCGGACATCGATATCGAAACGCTGGAACATCAGATCGAGAAAGCTTCCTTTCGGCGGCCCCATGCTTTTGGGGATGCGCAACTGCCTCCAGACTTCGTTCCACAGATGGGCGAAGTCGCTTTGCGACAGACGCGCCATCGTCTGCTCGCATTTTTCCGGATCGAGAAAATCCACCGCTTCCGCGTAGCCGATGGCGTAGGCCTTCGATCGCGGCAATATGGAGCCTTCGAGACCGCATGTCTTGACCATCTCGGTCAAAAGACCCGGACCTATCGATACGAACGCAGCCGCCGTTTTGGCGTTTTGTGTCTCGGGTAAAATTCGCAGGGCTTCCTGCAGCAACCAGCTGATGAAAGGCGACTGCTTCGGGAATTTCATTATCGCCGAATTCAGAAAATTCTGCTGCATCGACGCGAAATACGTCTCCGCAACCGGCAGGCTGTGCTTGAGGCAAATGATGTCGAGATCGGCGTACCATCCGCCGAATTTCTCCAGCATCACATAGCGAAATATATCCGAATGCCAGGTGAGCGTTATCTCGCCATTGGCGAGCTGGAATTGATGAACCGGGCCCGACAGGACTTCGTTGGCGTCCCGCAGCTCCACGCCGGCGGGCACGGCAAGATCGTCTTCATACGAATAAAGAATGACCCGTGCGCCGGTCGCGACAAGGCTCTTGAGGGAAAGAATTTCGTAATTGCTGAGGGGCGGACCGGTCCAGAAAGTTCGAACTTCTTCACGAGCCGCCGATATGCTCTTTTCCATTCTTCCATATAGAACAGAGCGTTCACCCGTCGCAAGACGGACGAATGCCGAGCCATTTTATTCCGCTGGCCGCAGACCGAGTTCGAATGCCTCGACTTCCTTGGCGCGGTCGGTCTCATGCGAGTGGTCGGTCGCGAGCGACACATAGACCGCCGGCAGCACGAACAGGGTGAACATGGTGCCGATGGTCATGCCGGACACCACCACAAGGCCGATCGAGAAGCGGCTTGCGGCACCCGCGCCGCTGGCGGTCAAAAGCGGCAACAGACCGGTCACCATCGCCGCCGTCGTCATCAGGATGGGGCGAAGACGAACGCGTGCCGCCTGTTCGATCGCGGAGCGGCGGTCGAGGCCTTCCTTGAGCTGAAGTTCGTTGGCGAACTCGACCATTAGAATGCCGTGCTTACTGATAAGACCGACCAGCGTCAGCAATCCGACCTGGGTGTAAATGTTGATGGTCGCCAGACCAAAGAACAGCGGGATCAGCGCACCAACGATCGCCATCGGCACCGAGATCATGATGACCAGCGGATCGCGCACGCTCTCGAACTGCGCCGCCAGCACCAGGAAGATGATGATCAGAGCGAAGCCGAATGCCACCGCAAGCTGGTTGCCTTCCTGCTTGTATTGCCGCGCATCCGCCAAATAGTCGTGGCTGTAACCTGCGGGCAATTGCTGCGCCTGCTTTTCGAGAAAGTCCACCGCGGTGCCGACCGTGACACCCGGCATTGGCACCGCCTGGAAAGTCGCCGAATTGAGCTGATTGTAATGCGTCAACGCGTTCGGATCGGTGGCGGTTTCGATCTTCACCACCGTGTTGAGCGGAATCTGCTGGCCGGTCAAACTCGACACGTAGTATTTGCCGAGCGATTCAGGCGATAGACGAAAATCGCGAGGCACCTGCGGGATCACCTGATAGGAGCGGCCCTCGAGATTGAAGCGGTTGATGTAGTTGCCGCCCAACGCAACGGCGAGCGTGTTGCCGATGTTCGCCATGGTCAGGCCGAGATCGTTGGCCTTGCTGCGGTCGATCATCACTCGCACGACCGGCTGATTGAAGTCGAGGTCGCTGTCGGACACGATGAACAGGCCGCTCTTGCGCGCTGCAGCTTTCAGCTTGTCCATCTCCTGATAGACCTGCTGGAAATCGTTGGTCGAGTTGATGACCATCTGCACCGGCAAGCCGCCCGGGCCACCCGGGAGCGGCGGCAGGTTGAACACGAAAGCCTGCGTGCCGGTAATCTGGCTGACCTGGTTCTGCACTTCCTGCTTCATCTGGGTCGAGGAGCGTTTGCGTTCATCCCAAGGTTTCAGGATCATGCCCGCGATGCCCTGATTGGCGACCGGGGTACCGTTAAGAACGAAGGTCAGATCCGATTCCGGAAAGCTGCTGAACACAGCGCCCAGTTTGTCGCCATAATAATTGACATAATCGATGTTGGCAGCTTTGGGCGCCTTGGTCAGCGAGAACAGAATGCCCTGATCTTCCTCGGGCGCGAGCTCCTGCTTAGTGTTCATGTAAAGAAAGCCGACCATCGCCAGAATCACGGCGCAGAACAGCGCGGTGACGGGACGATAATCGAGCGAACGATCAAGCTGGCGACCGTACCAGCGCGTCGTCGAGCGAAAAACATGATCGACCTTCTGGGCGAACCAGCCCTGCTCGGTATGTTTCAGCAACACCGAACACATCATCGGCGACAGTGTCAGCGCAATAATGCCCGATACGATCACCGAACCCGCTAGCGTGAAGGCGAATTCGCGAAACAGCGTGCCAGTCAGGCCACCGAGGAAGCCGATCGGCGCATAAACCGCGGCCAGCGTAATGGTCATCGAAATCACAGGGCCGACGATTTCGCGCGCGCCGATCAGCGATGCCTGAACCGGCGACTTACCCTCCTCCAGATGGCGGTGGATATTCTCCACCACCACAATGGCGTCGTCGACCACAAGGCCAATGGCCAGCACCATCGCCAGCAGGGTTAGAAGATTGATACTGAAACCCATCACAAGCATCAGCGCGCAGACACCGACCAGCGACAGCGGAATGGTGACGACAGGAATGATGACCGAGCGCAGCGAAGCCAGGAACAGGAAGATCACCACCACGACGATGATCACGGCTTCGCCGAGCGTCTTCTCAACCTCATCGATCGAGGACTGAATAAATTTGGTGGAGTCGTAGGCCACCTTCATCGTCAGCGCCGGCGGCAGATTACGTTCGAGATCGGGGAATAGCGCGCGCACGCCTTTGACGATGGTCAGCGGGTTGCCCTGCGGGGTCGACTGCACGCCGATGAAGATGGCGTGCTGACCGTTCATCGCCACGCTGGCATCGTTGCTTTGCGCCGCCAGTTCAACGGTGGCGATGTCTTCCATACGCACCAGCCCGCCATCCTTGGCCTTCACGACCATGCGTTTGAACTGCTGGACGTTGGCGAGGTCGGCGTTGGTTGTCACGTTGGAGACGATGAAATAGCCCTTGGTCTGGCCCGCCGCCGCCTGGAAGTTGTTGCCCTGAATTGCCGCCGAAACGTCAGCGGCGGAAACACCGCGACTCGCCATGCGCGCAGGGTCGAGCCAAAGCCTCATGGCGAATGTCTGGCCGCCGATGATGTCAGCCGACGCCACGCCATCGACAGTAGACAATAGCGGCTGCACCACGCGGGTGAGATAATCGGAGATCGCCGAGCCGTCGAGTTCATCGCTGGCAAAACCGATATACATCACGGCCGTGGTCTGGCCGGTCGATTTGGTGATGACCGGATCGTTGGATTCCTTCGGGATCAGATATTTGACCGAGTTCACCTTCGCCAGCACTTCGGTCAGCGCTTGGTTCGGATCGAAGTTCAGCTTGATGAACACCTGAATCGTGCTGGTGCCCTGCACCGAGGTTGAGGTGATGTAATCGACACCCTCGGCCGAGGCCACCGCCTGCTCGATCGGCGTGGTGATGAAGCCCTGCATCAGATTCGGCGATGCGCCGGGATAGGATGTCGTGACGGTCACCACCGTATTCGACAGCTTCGGATATTGCCGGATTGGCAGACTGGTTGCCGCCTTGAAGCCGATCAGAAGAATCAGCAGGCTCACGACCAGCGACAGCACCGGTCGCTTGATGAAAATATCAGTAAATACCATGAGCCTGCTCCGGCTGAATCAATAACGCGGTGTCTCGGCCGGAATTGGCGGAGGCGGATCGCTCGAGATCGTGACCGGGGCGCCCGATTGCAGCTTCAGCTGGCCAACCGCCACGATACGATCGCCCGGCTTGATGCCGCTAAGAACCACGACCTGTCCGCCGGAGCGGGTGCCGGTCTTCACAGGCGTGCGCACTGCAGTCAGCGTGGTCTTGCCGTCGTCTGTCTTGTTTTCCTTCACCACAAAGGCTGAATCGCCATACAGCGTGTAGTCCACCGCGGTTTCGGGGACTGTGGTCTGCGGTGGAGCCGGTGGCAACACCACGGACGTCGAAGCGAACATGCCGGGCTTGAGGACCCCATCGGGATTCTCAAGCGTCGCCTGAACGCGGACGTTGCGTGTCTCGGTCGATATCTGCGGCTCGATGGTGGTGATCTTCCCTTCGAAATTACGTTTGGGATAGGCATCGACCAATACGTTGACGGTCTGGCCGATATCGAGAAGCGCGCGATCCTTCTCGGTGATGGTGAAGTTCAGATAGACCTGATTGAGATCGGTTAATGAGACAATGACGGTGCCGGCGCTGAGGAACTGACCAACTTCCACGCGGCGCACGCCAAGTTCGCCGTCGAACGGCGCGCGCACGAGCTTTTGCGAAATCACGGCCTGCGTCTTGGCGACGCCCGCGGCGGCCTGGTCATACACCGACTGCGCCTGATCGACGGTTGCCTGCGGACCGAACGACTTGGCGAGCAACGCCTTGGCGCGGTCGAGCGATAGCTGCGCCGCGACGGTCTGCGCCTTGAAGCTCAAAAGATCGGCCTGCTCGGGATCATCATACAACTGAACAAGCGGATCGCCGGCTTTCACCCGCGATCCGGCCTCGAACAGAATCTTGGTCACGCGGCCGGAAACATCGGCGGACACATCGACCTGATGGACGGCGGCAAGATCGCCGATCGCGGTCAGAAGATGCGGCACGACCTCATTCTTGGCTTCGACCACCGCGACGTTGACGGCCGGCGGCTTCATGTTGGCGAAAAACTGCGCGATCATGTGGTTGCGGAAGGCATTGAAGCCGACGATCAAAAACACCAGAACGGCCAGACCGCTGCCGACGATGATGAACCAGCGCGTCATACGCACGCGAGGCGGCGCATGCGAAGTCGGGCCCTCCACCGTCGTGCGCGGAGCAAATTTGGCTTCGGCCGATGAAATCAGGTCCGAAGCCTTCTGCAGGATGTTCATCTTAGACGCTCTCTGAAAGAAGTTCATGCGCGGGGCCCGCCGATAATTCACGATCAAGATTTAATGCAATAGCACGCTCGCTTAGTCCGATTCCGCGAAGAATAAAATCGCACAATTGGCGTTCGAGAATGTCGCCCGTTGGGTAGGGTATAGATGCAACGATCGGCAGTCTTGTTAATGCAATCGTGTGAAGCAGATTGTGAGCGAACCAGAACAGGTTGATCGGATCGGTCGATACACGCGTGGCATCGCCCACAGCGACCGCGCGTTCCAGCGACACGGTGAATACCGGCCCGACAACTTTTCCAATCTTCTCAAAAAGCAACCGGGCGAACTCTCCATCACCGAGATGGCTGGACACCATCAATCGTAATTGTTGTCCTTCCTCGCCGTCGGCGGCGGCGCAATCGGTAAGAAAGTGCCGCACCATCTCGCGGACGAACTGGACCAGCGTCGCGGTCGATGGCTCCAGCTCCATCAAACGATTCAGGACCGGATCTGCCGCGCAGGATTCGGCGAGAATCTCCGCATACAGCGCCGCTTTGGTCGGAAAGTGCTTGAACAGCAGCCCTTCGGATATCCCGGCCGCTGCAGCCAGACTCTTCGTGGTGGTTCCGGCAAAACCATGGCGCGCGAAGCAGCCAGTGGCGACTTCGAGAATTTGCCGGCGACGGGAATCACTGGTCATTCGTTTCTGGAGCATCGCGGCAAGTAAGCACTCACTTTGAGGATCGTCAAACGATTTTTGCGGCGCAATAAGACGCACCTCCGCAACGTTTTGAAAATACAGAATTTTTACGAACTGAAAATTGACCGATCCGTTCAGTTCGATTGCTTGCGGGCGTTAGGCGCTCGCCTTGGCGGGTTTGAACAGCTGCCCTGCTCCGCTGATGATCTTCTCGATCACCGACCAGAACAGGAGCACAAACGCCAGCGTGGTGATGGTGCCGACCAGCCAGTTCGACCAGAACACCCCCATCGAGCCGCCAGATCCGATCATCGACAGGCGGAAGGCGTCCTCGGCGCGGCTGCCGAGCACGAGTGCCAGCGTGAAAGGCGCCAGCGGAATGCCGATCTTCTTGAACACATAGCCGACCGCGCCGAACACCAGCATCAGCCAGATGTCGAACATCGCGTTCTGGATCGCGAACGCGCCGACGGCGCAAGACACCACGATCATCGGAGCGATTGCCGAGAACGGCACGCGCAAAACGGCGGCGAACAGCGGCACGGTGGCGAGCACGATCACGAGGCCGACCACGTTGCCGAGATACATCGAGGCGATCAGGCCCCAGACGAAGTCCTTATGTTCGACGAACAGCAGCGGGCCGGGATTGAGACCCCACACCATCAAGCCGCCGAGTAGAATGGCGGCGGTGCCGGAGCCCGGAATGCCGAGCGCCAGCATCGGCAGCAGCGCGGCGGTGCCCGAAGCATGCGCGGCGGTCTCCGGCGCGAACACACCCTCGATGCGGCCGGTGCCGAAGGTTTCCGGATTCTTTGAAAACCGCTTGGCAAGATTGTAGCCCATGAAGGACGCGGCGATCGCGCCCCCCGGCGTGATGCCGAGCCAGCAGCCGATGGCGGACGAGCGCAGCAGCGTCGCCCAGTAGCGCGGCATTTCCATCCACACTTTCAGGACGACGCGCGGACTGATCGCGGCAGCGTGACCCTTCAGCGCGAGCCGTTCTTCCATGGTCAGCATGATTTCGCTGATGCCGAACAGGCCGATCACGGCGACCAGGAAGTTGATACCACGCAGCAGATCGCTGGAGCCGAAGGTCATGCGCAGCGTACCCGACACGGTGTCCATGCCAATACCGGCGATCAACAGGCCGAGCGCCATCGAGATGACGGTCTTGTGTTTGTCCTCGCGGCCAAGGCCGACGAAAGAGCAGAACGTCAACAGATACACGGCGAAGAATTCGGGCGGCCCAAATCGAAGAGCAAACGACGCGATGCTCGGCGCGAGAAACGTGATGAGCAACACCGCAACCAGCGAACCGACGAAGGACGACGTGAACGCAGCCGTCAAAGCTTCCGCGGCCTGTCCCTTCTGCGCCATCGGATAGCCGTCGAAGGTGGTCGCGACCGACCACGCCTCACCCGGAATGTTGAACAGGATTGAGGTGATGGCGCCGCCGAACAGCGCGCCCCAATAGATGCAGGACAGCATGACGATGGCCGAGGTCGGATCCATCGAGAAAGTCAGCGGCAGCAAGATGGCGACGCCATTGGGTCCCCCAAGACCCGGCAACACGCCGACGAAAATGCCGAGCACGAGGCCGACCAGCATTAGCCCCAATATCTTCCAGGTCATCAGAACGGCGAAACCATGAAACAGCAGCGAAAACGATTCCATCGGTCTGCCCCTCAGTAGCCGAACAGGGCTTCAAGCGGCCCCTTCGGCATGATCACGTCGAACTTGACTTCAAACACCCAGAACGAGACCACCGAAAAAATGATGCCGGTGAGCAGTGACTTCCACACCGCGATCTTTCCGACGAAGATCATAAATCCGACGATCAGCAGGAAGCTCGCGACATACAGGCCCAGCCACTGGGTCGCCGCGCAGAAAATCACAGTGGGAATGAATACCATCATGACGCGGCGAAGCTGATCGCGAGTCACAAACACGCCGGCCTTATCGCCGGCTCGTTTCGCCAACAGCGAGGTCACGAGCCCGTAGGCACTGGCGAGGAACAGGATCACCGATAGATAAAACGGAAAGTAGCCGGGCTGCGGTCCGTCGGACGCCCACGAAATGCCCGTTCGCCGATTGTCGTAAGCCATCAAAATCGCGAAACCCATCAGTACCAGCATCGTGGCGGCGTCGACGCCGCGCTGGCTTGCGACGGGAGGCGAATCCTCGGAGGGCGCGGTGGGATCGTCGACGACGATTTCGATGTCATTTGAAGTCATGGCTCGGGCGTCATCCGTGTTTGACGGGAAAATTTTCAGCAATGAAGGGGCCGGGCGAAGCGCGAAAGGCCGCGCCCGGCGTCAAGGTGCTTATTGCGCGACGAAACCGGCTCCGGTCATGAGCGCAGTGTTTTCGGCGTCGTCCTTCTCAAGGAACTTCACCATGTCCTTGCCGGTGATGAAGACAGGCTTGAGCGCCTGCTTCTCCATGTAGTCCTTGTATTCGGCTGTCTGGGTAATCTTCTTGAACAGATCCTCGTAAAACGCCGTCTGCTCCGGCGTCACCTTGCCCGGCAGGAACATGGCGCGCAGCATCAGATAGGTCAGGTCGAGGCCCTGCTCCTTGCAGGTCGGCACATCGTTCCACGACTGCGTGTCCGTCACCTTGGCCTTGTAGGAAATGCGCTCGCTGTCGAACACGCAAAGCGCGCGCACCTGATTGGCGCGCCAGACTTCGAGATTTTCCGACGGGTTGTTGACGTTGGATTCGGTGTGCTTGCCGACAAGCTGCGTTGCCGCCTCGCCGCCCGACTTGTAGGGCAGGTAGGAGAACTTCGCACCGGTCTGCTTCTCGATACCGACGGTCAGCACCTGGTCCTCACGCTTTGAGCCGGTACCGCCCATCTTGAACGGAGAATCCTTCGCCGCCTTCGCCGCGTCGATGAATTCCTTCACCGATTTCGGGCCATCGACATTGTCCCACAACACGAACTGGTCGAACGCCAAGATCGAAACCGGGGTCAGTTCACGCCAGTTGAAGGGGATCTTCGCCGACAGCGGCAGCATGTAGATCAGCGAATAAGCGATCAGCACCTTGTTCGGATCGCCTTCGCTCGACTTCATGTAGATCAGGGCTTCCGCGCCCGACGCACCGCCCTTGAGCGACACCACGACCGGTGCCTTCATCAGATTGTTTTTCTGGATCGCCGCCTGCATCATCCGCGCCATCTGGTCGGATGCACCGCCAGCGCCTGCCGCCACGACGATTTCAACCGTCTTGGTCGGCTCCCACGCGCTGGCGCCCGTCGCGCCGTATGCCGTCATCAATGCGACCGTCGCCGCTGTCATCATCTTTCGCATTCGCAACTCTCCCTGATTGTTGGCCTTGCCGTTTTCCGGCTTTTATTCTCGAATATCTTTGTGTGACAGGCGCGTGCCATAAGCGCGCATCCGCCGTCCCCATCGTCGCGTCAGCCGACCGCGGACCGCTTCAGCAGAACCACGTCGTCCTTTGCCTTCAACACATCCATCGCCGCCAGCACGCCACCGGCCTTGTGCGGAATCCGCGCAAGGTCCAGTCCCATCTCAACGCCCGACAACGTGCCCATCAACATCAGATCGTTGAAGTGGCCGAGATGGCCGATGCGGAATGCCTTGCCCTTGAGTTTGCTCAATCCGGTGCCCAGTGACAGATCGAAATTATCGAGCGTCACAGCGCGGAATTTGTCGGCATCGAAACCCTCCGGCATCAACACCGCGGTGGTGACCGGCGAATATTCCAGCGGCTCCGCACACACGGTCTCAAGACCCCAGGCGCGAACCGCCGCGCGCGTCGCCGCGGCATGCCGTGCGTGGCGCGCGAACACGTTCTCCAGACCTTCTTCCTGAAGCATCGCGAGCGCTTCCTTCAGGGCATAAAGAAGATTGGTCGCCGGCGTGTAGGGCCATGAGCCGCTCTTGTTGGCGTTGAGGATTTCGCTCCAGTCCCAATACGAGCGCGGCATGGTGTTGGTCTTCGATGCCGCGATCGCCTTGTCCGAAATCGCATTGAAGCTCAGCCCCGGCGGCATCATCAGACCCTTCTGCGATCCGGCCACCGCAATGTCCACGCCCCATGCATCGTGCTGGTAATCGATCGAGCCGAGCGAGGACACGACATCGACCATCAAAAGCGCCGGGTGCTTGGCACGATCCATCGCCTTGCGAATTTCGGGGAGACGGGTGGTAACGCCGGTCGACGTCTCGTTATGGACGACCATCACCGCCTTGATCGTGTGGTTTTTATCCGCGAGCAGGTGCGCTTCGATCTCGTCAGCCTTCACGCCGCGGCGCCAGTCGCTGGCAATGGTTTCAACTTTAATCTGAAATTTGGCGGCCAGTGTTTGCCACAGAATAGAGAAATGTCCGGTCTCGGGAACCAGAACCTTGTCGCCGGGCGACAATACGTTGACGATGGCGGCTTCCCACGCGCCGGTACCGGACGACGGATAGATCATCACCGGGTTCTGGGTGCGGAAAATGGTCTTGCAGCCCTCCAGGATGCCGAGCGCCATCTCGGCGAATTCGGGACCGCGGTGATCGATGGTCGGCATGTCCATCGCGCGCAGAACGCGATCGGGTACGTTGCTCGGACCGGGGATTTGCAGGAAATGTCTTCCCGTTTGAACGACCATTATTGCATCCTCAGATTTTTGCGATGCAAACCATTCTTTTATAAGAGGATTTGCCGTCGGAACCATACCCGAAAGGGAATCGCGCGCAAACTCGAGGTTGCGCGGATTCCCACCGATCCAAGACGACATTTCCCGCGATAAAACAAGCATTTTCAGCTCAGACTCACGCGTTCTTTCGAGTAATGGCCCATACCTAGGATCCGTCAGTAATCCCAGATCGGATCGCCGAGCGCCTCGGCGATCCGGATGACCTTCAGCCTGTCCTCCTGATCGGAGATGTTCCGGAACGCCCGCATGAGCCGCAGGGACAGATCGCCCTGCGAGTCATTCGATTTGGCGCTCTGCGGTGAACGGTTGGTCTCCGTTCCGAAGGTTTCGACAACTTTCAGATGTGCAGCCATTCTCGATATCCAGTTGTGGGGCGCGTCGGTTCATTGTTTTGAAACAGAGGATGGATAAGGCGGCGCATCACGCCGCCGCCTTCTTCCGGTTCGCCTCAAGCCTGCGATCGACCAATGCAACGATGGCGTCCAGCACCGGATGGCTCATGCCCTTCTGTTTGGCGACGAGCTGCACCAGCTTGTCGGCCCGCTCGATATTCGGCGCACCGTTGTTGAGCGCGCGCGCCGCCGAAGCCGGGCGCGACAGGCTTTCCGCTGCCGCGGCATATTTCTCGAATGGCACGAGATCGTCGCGCGACGCGCCGAGCTTTACGCACAGATCGATGACGAAATTGTAGATCGAACGCGATTCCTCGATGTCGGTGAGCACGGCTTCCTTGGCGGTGCGCATGCCATCCGGCGTGATGCAGCGGTAGTTGCCTGCCATCAGCATCGCCCATTTCGCCAGCGGCACGAACAGCGAGTCGTGGAAGCGCAGTTTCACCGGCAGTTCGATCTTGCCTTCGGGCGCATCGAAACGCACCGCGTCGATGTCCTTTTCGATGTTGCGCAGGATCTCGTTGCTCTTCTCGTTGTCGAAACGCGCGACCTTGAAATTGGTCGGCAGCGTTACCTGCAACACGTTGACCTTCTCGTCGGGCGGCCGGATCGCCTGCGGATCGGGACTGCACAGCGTCAGCGTGCCCGGATCGAAATTGTCCCACACCGCGGGACTGGTGTAGGCGGCCTTCAGTCCGTTGGCATCGAGGCCGGGGATGCGTTTCATGTAAGGCAGCGGCGGCATGTTCATGATCGACATGCAAGGCACACGCGATTTGGCCACCGCATCGAGCAGTTCACGCACGCCGGACGAGCCGTATTGCGGCTCCTGCATCGCCAGACCAATCAGGTCGTAGTCTTTCGGATTCACATCGCCTGGACCGGCGGCGGACACCTTGCCGGGCAGTTTGCGCGAATCGATTTCGATCGGATCCTTGCGGCCGCGGATCGGCATGCGGACGCGAAAGCCTTCGGCGTTGATGAGGTCCGCCTCGGCGGGCAGGCACACCAGCTTTACGTTATGGCCGCCGAACATGATTTTCGATGCCAGCAGCGATCCATAGGACGCGCCCAGAATCAGGATGTTGTATTTTGGCATAGGTCTCTCCCAGGGTTTATTTGCCGCTGATTTTTCAGCGTTTAAACAAAGCGATCGTATTTTAGCAGTGCGTATTTAGCGGGTCTTGTGTCGGGCCGCAGTCATCACTTCGTGACCACCTTGAGGTGGCCGGGCATGTTGGTTTTGCTGCGTTCCTCCAGAAGTTCCATCGCGGCGTTCACCCCGCCCGCGCGATGCGGGACACCGGCGACAGACAGGCCCATCTCGACGCCGGTCAGCGCGCCCATCAGAGTCAGTTCGTTGCACTCGCCAAGGTGTCCAATGCGGAACACCTTGCCCGCGACTTTCGACAGGCCCGAGCCCAGCGACATGTTGTAGTTTTCCAGCACGATCTTGCGGAATTTGTCGGCGTCATGCCCCGGCGGCATCAGCACCGCTGTAAGCACCGGCGAATACTCGGACGGTTCCAGACACAGAACTTCCAGACCCCAATGCGTCACGGCGGCGCGGGTCGCCGCCGCGAGGCGCTTGTGGCGCGCAAATACGTTGTCGAGACCCTCTTCAAGGATCATCGCGATCGCTTCGCGCAGGCCATAGAGAAGATTGGTCGCGGGCGTGTAGGGGAAGAAGCCGTCGGCGTTGGGCTTGAGCATGTCTTCCCAATCCCAATACGAACGCGGCATCTTGTTGGTCTTGGCGGCAGCGAGCGCCTTGTCCGAGACGGCGTTGAAGCCGAGGCCCGGCGGCAGCATGAACCCTTTTTGCGAACCGCTGACGGTGACGTCGACGCCCCATTCGTCGTGGCGGTAATCGGCCGAGCCGAGCGAGGAAATGGTGTCGACCAGAAACAGCGCCGGATGTTTGGCGTTGTCGATGGCTTTTCTGATTTCGGCGATACGGCTGGTGACGCCGGTCGAGGTCTCATTATGGACCACCATCACGGCTTTGAACGTATGCGCCTTGTCTGCATTGAGCTTGGCTTCGATGGCGGCGGGATCGGCGCCGTGACGCCAGTCGGTCGACATGAATTCGACCTCGATGCCGAAGCGCGCGGCCATCTTCTGCCACAGCGTGGCGAAATGGCCGGTCTCGACCATTAGCACCTTGTCGCCGGGCGACAGCGTATTGACGATGCAGGCTTCCCACGCACCGGTGCCTGAGGAAGGGAAGATGATAACGGGGCCCTTGGTCTGGAAAATCTTCTGACAACCGGACAGCACAACCTTGCCAAGCTCGGCGAACTCGGCGCTGCGGTGGTCGATCACCGGCATGTCCATTGCGCGCAGGACGCGGTCGGGGACCGGGCTTGGACCGGGGATTTGAAGGAAATGCCGTCCTTGGAAATGAGTCACGCTGGTCTCCTGCGAAATCGACCGCATTCGGTCCTTCAACGCTATTGCATTTATTTTTAGATTCAAGCAAGAAAATAATGCATGCAAAATATGCCCGTGTAAAATTACCCGGGATCGCCTGTTGTTCCCTCCCGCTACGGTGGTACGAATTACGGCTGGATTAACTCTCAATGACATCTCACATGGCCACACACCTGACAGCCGTAAATCTCGATGACCTCAATGAGGCCCGGGAAGAATCGTCACTCCATGGCGAGACGCTGGCGCGGCTGCGCGACTACATCGTCGAGGGCAACATTCCCGAGGGTGGGCGGGTGCTGGAACGCGAGCTTTGCGAGATTCTGGGAATCTCGCGCACGCCGCTGCGCGAGGCGCTGAAGGTTCTCGCCGCGGAAGGCATTGTCGATCTGTTGCCGAACAAAGGCGCGCGGGTCCGGGCGCTGAGCGACAGCGACCTCGTCGAACTGTTCGACGTGATGGGCGGCCTCGAGGGCCTCGCCGGCCGTCTGGCCTGCGAAAACATCACGGATGCCGAGATAACCGAGGTAGAGGGCCTGCATCACGAGATGTACGGCTTCTATCTGCGCAAGGACATGCACAACTACTTCCACGCCAACCAGATGATCCATCAGAAGATCGTTCAGGCCTCGCGCAACGCCGTGCTGCAATCGACCTATGCGACCTTCGCCGGGCGCATCCGCCGCGTGCGTTATTCGGCCAATTTCGCGCGCGAGCGCGAACGCTGGGGCGAGGCGATGCGCGAGCACGAGATGATTCTCGACGCGCTGCGCCGGCGCGCCGGCAACGAACTCAGCGACATCCTGTTCAATCACCTGCGCAACAAGCGCAAGGCCGCGTCCGAGCGCTCCGGCGAATCCGCCCCCGGCGAGCAGATGAACTCCGAATGACTTTGACATGAACTGTCATGGGAGCCCGTGTTGCGCCGCCATAAATTGCATGCAAAATTTACGCTGCACTGCAATGTTTGCATTTTTTCCTAGGGTTATGAGGTCACGCAATCATGGCTAACCACTTAACCGCTTGGACGCGCGATACGGCTAGACGCCCATCTTGGACGCCCAAATCTTGGAAGCCCATGAAGTCCCAAGACATCTCGCTCAAGACAAGACATCTCGCCCAAGACTTGACGTAAGGCCTGACGCAAAGGCCCAAGGAATACCCCGATGCCGGCCCCTGTCTCTTCTCTTGAACAGCGCCTTCGCTCGCAGACCACCGGCGACGTGCTGTTCGACAGCTTCAGCCGGGGCCGCTATGCGACCGATGCTTCGTTCTATCAGATCATGCCGTTCGGCGTGGTCGTGCCGCGCACAATCGATGAAGCGCTGCTGGCGATGGCGATCGCGCGTGACGACGGACGCATCGTCACCCCGCGCGGCGGCGGCACCTCGCAATGCGGACAGACCGTCAATGACGGCCTCGTGGTCGATGTCTCGAAATACCTGAACAAGATCGTCTCGCTCGATGTCGAGAACCGCACATGCGTGGTCGAGCCGGGCATCGTGCTTGACGACCTCAACCGCCAGCTCAAGAAACATGGCCTGTGGTTTCCGGTCGATGTCTCAACGGCCTCGCGCGCCACCATCGGCGGCATGGCGGGCAACAATTCCTGCGGGGGGCGGTCGCTGCGCTACGGCACCATGCGCGACAACACCCTGTCCATGGACGCTGCATTGGCCGACGGCACGCAGCTCCATTTCGGTCCCCTCGCCCGCGACAAAGCGTGGCCGAATGTCGAAGAGCCGGGCCGCGATCTGTTCCGCGATCTTCTTGCGCTCGGCACAAGAGAAGAAAAAGAGATCGCCGACAGATTTCCCAAAGTGCAGCGCCGCGTCGGCGGCTACAACCTCGATGCGCTGACGCCGAACGGCGGCGTCAACAACATGGCGCACATTCTCGTCGGCTCGGAGGGCACGCTAGCCTTCACGACCCGCGTCGAGCTCAAGCTGTGGCCGCTGATCGGCAACAAGGTTCTCGGCGTCTGCCATTTCGGCAGCTTCTACGAGGCGATGGACGCAGCCCAGCATCTGGTGATGCTGAAACCCATTGCGGTCGAGCTGGTCGATTCCACCATGATCGCCCTCGGCCGCGACATCGCGATGTTCCGCCCGACCATCGAGGCTGTGGTGCGCGGTGAGCCGGATGCGCTGCTGGTGGTGGAATTCGCCGAAGAAGATCAAAGCGCCAATCTCGCCAAGCTCAAGCAACTCGGCGAGATGATGGGCGATCTCGGTTTCGGCTGGAATAACGAGAAGCGCAAATGGGGCGGCGTGGTCGATG
>JAIERI010000185.1 GCA_019747015.1 Xanthobacteraceae bacterium | reverse complement strand
TGAAGGATGTGTGCGCCGGTGTCATCGAGGCCAAACAGGATCGCCAGCGCCCAACCTCCGGCGAAAGCCGCGCCGACCACCTCCGCGCCGAGCAGGATCGCGGCGCTGATGACGGTGATGACACTCGGCCAGGCGATCTCTTTGGCTCCGGCTTCCAGCTTCTTGGCGCTCATGATGGTCCCGTCCTGTTTTGTGGGCGGCAATCTCTGCGAAATCGCTGCTTCAGGCAAGCATTCTGCCGCCAATTCGGGCGTAAAAAAGCCCCAAGCAATGCTATATGTTCCAGCCGGAAAATGCTGAAAACAGGCTTTCAAAAAGGGTTTCCATGACAACGATGTCTGCCTCGCCGGCGAAAGCCGCCCCCCGCGACAATCCGCTGCTCCAGACGTGGCAGACGCCGTTCGAGACCCCGCCTTTCAGCGACATCCTGCCTGAGCATTTCCAGCCGGCTTTCGAGAAAGCCTTCGCCGAGCACACCGCCGAGATCGCGGCGATCAAGGTCGATCCGGCCGCGCCGACCTTCGAGAACACCGTCACGGCGCTGGAGCGCTCTGGCAAGCTGCTCTCCAAGGTCTCGGCGGTGTTCTATGACCTCGTCGGCGCCAACTCGACCCCGGAACTGCTCGAGATCGAAAGCAAGGTGGCGCTGGAGCAGGCGCGGCACTGGAATCCGATCATGATGGACGCCAAGCTGTTCGCGCGGATCGCAGCGCTGCGTCAGAACGCCGCCAAGCTGAGCCTGACACCGGAACAAGCGCGGTTGCTGGAGCGCACCTGGACCCATTTCCACCGTGCCGGTGCTGGCCTTGACGAGGCAGGCAAAGCGCGCATGGCAGAGATTAACGAACGCCTCGCGCATCTTTCCACGACTTTCAGCCACAATCTGCTGGCAGACGAGCAGGACTGGACACTGGAACTGGGCGAGGGCGATCTCGCGGGGCTGTCCGACAGTTTCGTTGCTGCCGCGAAGGCCGCCGCCGCCGAGCGCGGCAAGCCGGGCAAAATGGTGGTGACGCTGTCGCGCTCCTCGGTCGAGCCGTTCCTGCAATCGTCCGCTCGCCGCGACCTGCGCGAGAAAGTCTACAAGGCCTTCACCACGCGTGGCGACAACAAGAATGCCAACGATAACAACTCGGCGATCCTGGAAATCCTGAAACTGCGCGAGGAAAGCGCGAAACTGCTCGGCTATCCGAGCTTCGCCGCCTACAGCCTTGAAGATTCCATGGCCAAGACGCCCCAGAACGTCCGCGATCTCTTGGAGCGGGTCTGGAAACCGGCCCGTGCCCGCGCGCTCGCTGATCGTGACGCTTTGCAGGGGCTGATCGCGGAAGAGGGCGGCAACTTCAAGCTCGCCGCCTGGGACTGGCGTTATTATGCCGAGAAGCTTCGCCAGCGCCGCGCCAATTTCGACGATGCCGCGATCAAACCGTATCTGGCGCTCGACTGCATGATCGACGCGGCGTTCGATGTCGCCCATCGCCTGTTCGGCCTGACCTTCAACGAACGCAAGGACATCCCGGTTTGGCATCCCGATGTGCGGGTTTGGGAGGTCAAGGACTCCGCCGGCAAGCATAAAGCGCTTTTCTACGGCGACTATTTCGCCCGCCCCTCCAAGCGCTCGGGCGCGTGGATGACCTCGCTGCGCGACCAGCAGAAGCTCGACGGCGACGTCACACCGCTGGTCATCAACGTCCTCAACTGCGCCAAGGGTGAGGAAGGCCAGCCGACTTTATTATCGCCGGACGATGCCCGTACGCTGTTTCACGAGTTCGGTCACGGCCTGCATGGCATGCTCTCGAACGTGTTTTATCCGTCGCTGTCGGGCACCAGCGTGTTCACCGACTTTGTCGAGCTGCCCTCGCAGCTTTACGAACATTGGCAGGAGCAGCCGCAGGTGCTGCAGAAATTCGCCCGGCACTACCAGACCAATCAGCCGCTGCCCGAAGATCTGCTCAAGCGCTTTCTTGCCGCGCGCAAATTCAACCAGGGCTTTGCCACGGTGGAGTTCGTCTCCTCAGCGCTGCTCGATCTCGAATTCCACAGCCAGCCAGCGGCGTCGATCGCCGACGTTCATGCCTTCGAACGCAAGGAGTTGGAGAAGATCGGCATGCCGGTGGAAATCTCGATGCGCCATCGCCCGCAGCAGTTCGGCCACGTTTTCTCCGGCGATCATTATGCTGCGGGTTATTACAGCTATATGTGGTCCGAAGTGATGGACGCGGATGCATTCGGCGCATTCGAGGAAGCGCATGACATTTTCGATCCGGCGGTTGCCAAACGGCTGCATGACGACATCTATTCGTCAGGTGGATCACGCGATCCTGAAGACGCCTATATTGCCTTCCGCGGCCGCAAGCCCGAGCCTGACGCATTGCTGCGCGGACGAGGGCTTCTCGATGAATCCGAAGCGGCATGATCCATCTTTGAAGACAAGCGCCTGAGCATGACAATGCGCGGTCTCCTGAAGTGTCTCTGCATCGTGGCAGCCTTGTTCACCGCGCGCGCTGCGGAGGCGCATCCGCATGTCTGGATCACCGCGCGCAGTGAACTTCTCTACGCGCCGGACGGAACGATCACCGGCGTGCGCCATGCGTGGACGTTCGATGACATGTTTTCGATCTACGCGCTGCAGGGGCTGCAGCACAAGACCAAGGGCGTCTATACCCGCGAAGAGCTTGCCGCGCTGGCGCAGACCAACGTGGAATCGCTGAAGGAATATGCGTTCTTCACCTTCGCGAAAGATGGCGTGGTCGGCAGCCAGAAGAAAGAGAAGTTCACCGATCCGGTCGATTACTATCTCGACTACAAGGATTCGGCGCTGACGCTGCACTTCACCCTGCCGTTCAAGGTGCCGTTCAAGTCGCAGCTTCTCGCAGTCGAAGTGTTCGATCCGACCTACTTCATCGATTTTCAGATGGCCGACAAGGATCCGATCAAGCTCGTCGGCGCGCCTGCCAATTGCAAGATGAGTTTCATTCGTCCGTCAGATGGAACGACACCGCAAACGCTCAACGACAGTAATTTTCTCGCCGGCGACAATTCGAACTATGGCGCGATGTTCGCCAACAAGATCACGGTGGAATGCCCATGATGAAGATGTCCCGTTCCAAGATCATCTACGGCATTCTGATTGGCGCGGCCGTTGTCATCGCAACGATATGTTTGGTAAATGCCGCGATGGCGCAAAATCCCTTCGGCGCCCCCAAGGGTGCCGTGCCGGACTCTCAGGTCGGCGGTATCGTCGGCTGGCTGCTCGCCAAACAATCCGAATTTTATCGCCAGATGTCCGCGACCATCCGGGCGGCGAAGACCGACGGCACAGCGGTGTGGACGTTGCTTGGTATCTCTTTCGCTTATGGAATCTTTCATGCCGCCGGTCCCGGCCACGGTAAGGCGGTGATCTCGTCGTATCTTGTGGCTAATGGAGAGACTGCGCGGCGCGGCATCGTGCTGTCTTTTGCCTCCGCCTTGATGCAGGCGCTGGTTGCCATCGCTATCGTTGGTATCGGTGCGGCGATCCTGAACGTCACTGCCGGTGCGATGTGCGGAGCCGAGCGCGTGATCGAGATCGCAAGCTATGGGCTGATCGCCGCCTTCGGCGCGCGGCTGGCCTGGAGCAAGGGCGGCGGGTTCTTCCGCGCGCTTGGGTCTTGGCGCGACAGGGCGATGCCGTCGCTGGTGCCTGCAACCGTTTCGGCGATGGCGCATGCCCACGCACACGATCATCATCACGAGCATGGAAATCATAGTCACCCCCGCGTAGCGCACCACGACCACGACCACGACCACGATCATCACGATCATGCCCATCACGATCACCCGGCGCATGATCGCGCCCACGATCATGGTCATGTTCACGACGAGCATTGCGGACATTCGCATGGGCCGGAGCCCAGCGAACTCGCCGGTCCCGGCGGTTGGTCGCGGGGCTTGAGCGCAATTCTCACCGTCGGTATCCGGCCGTGCTCGGGTGCGATCCTGGTGCTTGTCTTCGCCTTCGCTCAAGGGCTGTTCTGGGCCGGTGTTGCCGCGACGCTGCTGATGGGTCTTGGCACCGCAATCACGGTGGCGACGATTGCGATCCTTGCGGTCTCGGCCAAAGGACTGGCGCAGCGGATGACATCAGGCCGCGAAGGCGGCGGCGCGGTGCTTCTGCGCGGCATGGAATTTGGCGCGGCGGTTCTGGTGTTGCTGTTTGGAACCGGGTTGCTGCTGGGCTATATTGCGGCAGAACGTGTGACGTGCTTCTGATATGATGCTGTCGCGGGCCCAATTGCCACTGAAAGACCGTCTCCAATGAGCGCTGTTGTTACCCTCGACAATCACCGTGTTGCGCCGGAGAGCAGCGCTGGCCATGTCGGTGTATTGCTGGTCAACCTCGGCACGCCCGACACCGCCGACGCCAAAGGCGTGCGCGTTTATTTAAAAGAATTTCTGTCCGATCCGCGTGTGATCGAGAATCAGGGCCTGCTGTGGCAGCTCATTCTCAATGGCATCGTTTTGCAGATCCGTCCCGCGCGTAAAGCAAAGGATTACTTGAAGATATGGAATAACGAGCAGAACGAATCTCCTCTGAAGACCATTACGCGGGCGCAAGCGGAGAAACTAGCAGCCTCGATCGCCGACAAGCATGTCATCGTCGAATGGGGTATGCGTTACGGCAACCCCTCGATCAAATCGGGTATCGATTCGTTGATGGCGAAAGGCTGCGACCGCATTCTGGTGGTGCCACTTTATCCGCAATATTCGGCGTCAACTTCGGCAACGGTCATAGACAAGGTTGCGCTCGCGCTCAAGGATATGCGCGCGCAGCCAACGATGCGCTTCACTCCGCCATATTACGATGATGCCAATTATATCGATGCGCTGGCGGATTCGATCGATACGCACCTTGCGTCGCTGCCCTTCAAGCCGGAGACCATCGTGGCCTCGTTTCATGGCATGCCCAGGAGCTATATTGAAAAGGGCGATCCTTACGAAGCGCATTGCGTTGCCACTGTGGAGGCGCTGCGCAGGCGCATGGGTCTCGACGACAAAGGCCTGATGCTGACCTTTCAGTCGCGCTTCGGCTATCAGGAATGGCTGCAGCCCTACACCGACAAGACGATGGAAAAGCTGGCAAAGGACGGCGTGAAGAAAATCGCCGTGATCACGCCCGGGTTTTCCGCCGATTGCCTCGAGACGCTGGAGGAGATCGCGCAGGAAAACGCCGAGATCTTTCGTCACGCCGGCGGCGAACAGTTCGCCTTCATTCCCTGTCTGAACGATAGCAAAGGTGGCATGGATGTCATCCGCCAGCTCGTGCTGCGCGAATTGCAAGGCTGGATTTGAGCCTGGAATTCAGATTTCAGGAATTTAATTGCAAATCGGTGCGTGAACCTGCGCGAGTGTCGCACAGACAATGTTAGGATGACGGCGCTTTGCGGCCGCGCCTGCACTTGGCCGCCGGAAACATTTCATGTTTGGTTTGGGAGGCGTCATGTCCGGGTTCGATATTTTTACCATCGCGGTTTTGCTGCTGGTCATTTTCACCTTGTTCGCTGGCGTCAAGACGGTGTCGCAGGGTTATGACTGGACCGTCGAGCGGTTCGGCAAATACACCCGGACACTGGAGCCGGGCCTCAACATCATTATTCCCTATTTCGACCGCATCGGCCGCAAGGTGAATATGATGGAGCAGGTCATCAACATTCCCGAACAGGAGGTCATCACCAAGGACAACGCCACGGTGACGGTGGACGGCGTCGCTTTTTATCAGGTATTCGACGCGGCCAAGGCCAGCTACGAAGTGTCGAACCTCAACCAGGCAATCATCGTGCTGACCATGACCAATATCCGTTCCGTGATGGGTGCGATGGATCTCGATCAGGTGCTGTCGCATCGCGACGAGATCAACGAGCGTCTGCTGCGCGTAGTTGACGCCGCCGTGTCGCCGTGGGGCCTCAAGGTCAACCGTATCGAGATCAAGGACATCGTGCCGCCGGCGGATCTGGTGGAAGCCATGGGACGGCAAATGAAGGCCGAGCGCGTCAAGCGCGCGGACATCTTGCAGGCGGAGGGCCAGCGCCAGTCGGAAATTCTGCGCGCGGAAGGCGCCAAGCAGGGACAGATACTGCAGGCCGAAGGCCGCAAGGAAGCGGCGTTCCGCGACGCCGAGGCGCGCGAGCGGTCTGCCGAAGCCGAGGCCAAGGCAACGCAGATGGTGAGCGAGGCGATCGCGAAGGGCGATGTTGCCGCGCTGAATTATTTCATCGCCGACAAATACATTAAGGCATTCGGCCAGATTGCGGATTCTCCCAATCAGAAAATCATTATGCTTCCAATTGAGGCCATGAACGTTCTCGGCTCACTCGCTGGCATCGGTGAAATCGCGAAAGCGACGTTCGGCGAAAGCGCGGCGTCAGCGGTCGCCGCGGCGCGCCGCCCGACGACTGTGCCTAACGCGGGTACGACACCGCCCAAGCCGACGGTCTGAGCAAGATCATGATCGACATGCTCTCCGGTCTCGGTAACTGGAACTGGCTGATTTTCGGCGTCGTCTTGATGCTGCTGGAGACACTCGCGCCCGGCGTGTTCATGCTCTGGCTCGGCATCGCGGCGATGATTGTCGGCGTGGTGTCGTTTTTCATTGTTTCGTCCTGGCAGAGCCAGTTGCTCGCCTTCGCGGCGCTGTCTCTTGCGATGGTACCGCTGTGGCGGCGCTTTGGCCGTCCAAGTGCGACGGCAACTGACAAGCCCTTTCTTAATCGCCGCACGGCAGGCCTGATTGGGCGCGTGTTGACGCTGGAAAAGCCGATTGTCGATGGCGTCGGCACGCTGAAGATCGACGACACCATCTGGCGCATCGAAGGACCGGAAGCACCGGTGGGCAGCCGAGTCCGGATCAAGCAGGCGGACGGTGCGCGCCTGCGCGTCGTGCTGGCTTGAGAGTTTAAGCGACGCCGGCGCGCAAAATGTCGTGCAGATGCACGATGCCGACCGGCTTCTTCCCGTTTGTGACGATCAGCGCCGTGATCTTCGAGGCGTTGAGGATTTCCAGAGCCTCGCTCGCGAGCAAATCCGGACTGATGGTTTTCGGATTTTTCGTCATCACCTCGTCGACGCTCAAGGTCATGAGGTCGGGGCACATGTGACGGCGCAAGTCGCCGTCGGTGACGATGCCGGCGATCTCGCCGCGCGCATCGGTGATGCCGACGCAGCCGAATCCCTTTGAGGTCATCTCCACCAGCGCATCGGACATTTTCGTGCCGAGCGGTTTCACCGGCACGGCGGCTTCCTGATGCATCAGATCGCGCACGAATTTCAGCATCGCGCCCAATTTGCCGGAGGGATGCAGCGCGCTGAAATCGAGCGCAGTGAAGCCGCGGCTTTCCAGGAGCGATACCGCCAGCGCGTCGCCGATCGCAAGCTGCATCAGCGACGAGGTGGTCGGCGCGAGATTGTGCCACGCCTCGCGTGCTTTCGGCAGTGTCAGCGCCACATCGGCGGCGGCGCCGAGTGTCGAGTCGGCGTCCGCGGTCACCGCGATCAGTCCGATACGAAACCGCCGCGAATAGTTGATGAGGTTCTTTAGCTCAGCCGTCTCGCCGGACCACGACAACGCCATGATGACGTCGTCGGCGGTGATCATGCCGAGGTCGCCATGGCTCGCCTCGGAGGCATGGACGAAAAACGCGGGCGTGCCGGTGGAAGCGAAAGTCGCGGCCATCTTGCGGCCGATATGGCCGGATTTGCCCAGACCCGTGACGATCAGCCGGCCCTTGGCACCGCGAATGAGATCGACGGCGGCGACGAAGGCCGGTCCGAGATCGGATTGCAGCGCGGCGGCGAGCGCGGTGATACCGCCGGCTTCCGCTTCGAGCGTGCGCAGCGCCGACTCGATCGCCGGAGAGGTTTGTTCGTCCGCGGATGTTTTCGCGGTCCGCGCCTTGGGATTGGCCATGTTGAATTCCGGATAAGGGAGGGGATCGCACCCGCCCGATACGGCATTTCCTTTAGCACGCTCAAAGACATCGCGCGATGCATCGGGACGTTCTCAACGCCTCATTAACCATAATTGTTTTAACTCTGTTAACGGCGTCCGGCGGTCTGCCGGGCGACGGATTTTGTCGCAACTCATTGCGTTTGTTGTGTTTTCCGGTGTGTCCGGAAAGGTCGTCAGAAAGGTTGCGAGAGGTGCCAGCAGGGCGGGTGTCCCAAGGCCTGCGAACCTGCCGCCGCGCGCGAAAAATGCGCGTGTTTGCGGCGGGCTTTGCCATGGCTTTCGCTGTGGCTCTTATCATGACGGTGGCCCCTAGCACCAAACTTCACGCGCAGACCCTGACGCCGGATATGATGGCGCCGACGCAGGGCGGCTTCGCGCCGCTGAATCAATCGCCGCTGCGCAAGACCGCCGATGCGGCGAATGCGGGCGACACCGCCGGGACTCTGCGGGACAGCATCGCGCCTTCGCGGATCGGCGCCATTCCGGTTTACGGCGTCCCAGCGGCCTCCGGCGCATCTGACAGCGGCTACGATTCCCTCAACCGCACGCGCAAGAAGCCAAAGCCTTATCCCGGCGCGCCGAAGCCGAAATTCGTCGGCCCCGGCAATCCGGCCATTGCGCTTCCGCCGCCGCCGAAAGTGACCGCGCCGGTCGCGCCGGCGCTCGCGGGCACCGTCGCGGGCCAGCCGCCGCGCCGCCGCCTGAAGGTGGACGGTGATCCGTTCGGCAATGTCGGTTTCTATACCGGCACGTTTCTCACCAAGACCGCGATTGAACTGTCCGGCGGCTACGACACCAATCCCGGACGCATCGACACGCCGAAGGGCTCGGCGTTCTACGTGATCTCGCCGGAATTGCTGATGACGTCGGACTGGGAGCGTCATTCGGTGATCGTGGATCTGCGCGGCTCCTTCACCGGCTATGGCGCGACGTTCCCGTCCGACATCAACTCGGTCTCGCCGGTGCCGACCAGCATCGACCGTCCCGATTTCACCGGCAAGGTCGACGGGCGTCTGGATGTGTCGCATGACACCCGCATCAACTCCGAAGCACGGCTGCGTGTCGGGACGGATAACCCCGGCAGCCCGAACGTTCAGGTCGGCCTTGCGAAATATCCGCTATACGCCACCAGCGGCGGCACGCTCGGCGTCGAGCAGGATTTCAGCCGTCTGCAGGTGTCGCTGGCTGGCACGCTCGATCACACCGCTTATCAGTATTCCAAGCTCACCGACGGCACGACATCGAGCAACGACGACCGCAACTTCGATCAGTATGGCGGCATCGCGCGCGTCAGCTACGATCTGACGCCGGGTATCAAGCCGTTCGCCGAATTCGAGGCCGACACCCGTGTGCATCAATTGCAGTTCGATCGCTCGGGCTTCGAGCGCGATTCCACCGGCGGCTATCTGAAGGGCGGAACGACGTTCGAATTCTCCCGCCTGCTCACCGGCGACATGGCCATCGGTTACGGGCTGCGCAACTATCAGGATCCCCGGCTGAACCGTCTGCAGGGTCTGCTCACCAGCGGCTCGCTGGTCTGGACCGCCACCGGCCTGACAACCGTGCGCCTCAACGCCACCTCGTCGATTGACGAGACCACGCTGCCCTTCGCCTCCGGCTCGCTGTCGCGCGATTATGCGCTCACCGTCGATCACGCCTTCCGCCGCTGGCTGATCGGCTCCCTCAAGGGCGGTTACGGCACCACCGATTACGATGGCGAGCGCCAGGACAAACGCTATTACGTCGAGGGCGATCTGATCTACAAGCTGAGCCGCACCTTCCAGATCAAGGGCAGCGTGCGCCGCGACTGGCTGGACAGCAACGTGCCCGGCGCGTCCGCGGCCGGAACGGTGGTGATGTTAGGGGTGCGCATCCAGCGCTAGTGTAAAATTCCTGCAATGCCGGATCGGTGAGGTTATGATCGCGCCAGATAGATGTAATGTTCCGGCTTCATGATCTTCCATTAAGATGAAAAGCGATCCGGACGGAGAGCGATGTTGACCGGCTTGCACCTTCGCCTGAACTTCGCACGCGCACTTGCCGTTGTTTTGTTTCCGGCCGTTCTCCTCGTTCCTCATCGGAGTTATGCCCAGAGCGCGTCGGCTGCGGAAACGTGCCTCGCCGTGAACCAGAACCTGTCGCTCGGCGCGAAGCTGCCGCGCACGGCGGCGATTTTCAAATCCCGCAAGCTTTTGAAGATCGTCGCGATCGGCTCGTCATCGACGGTCGGTTTGTGGATGAACGATCCGGCGAAAACCTATCAGGGCGTGATGCAGACGGAACTGATGCGGCTGATTCCCGGCGCGCAGATGGATATCGTCAACAGTGGCCGCAACGGCGACACCATTCCGGGCAACATCGCGCGTTTCGAGAGCGATGTGTTCGCGCATCATCCCGATCTTGTGATCTGGCAGATGGGCGGCAACGATTTCACCTGGATGGAAAGCGGCGATAGCCTCGAGCAAAAGATCATCGGCGGCATCCAGATGCTCAAGGCGAATGGCGCTGAAATCATTTTGATGGATCAGCAATACACGCCGATGATCCTCGCCACGCAATACGCGAAGATGCAGGCGGCGATCGCCAGCGCGGCACGGCAGGAACGCGTCGCTTATCTTCCGCGCTTCGAGATGATGCACAAGGCGGTCGATGCCGGCGTGCCGATCACTTCTCTGGCGGCATGGGACGGGCTTCACATGTCGGGCGAGGGTTACGATTGCACCGGGCGGGTGTTGGCGCGGGCGATTGTCGCCGCCCTGAAATAGATTCGGTTTTCAAACAGCTATTTTTGCGCGAATGGGGCAAGCCCCAAGCGCGTTAAAGAACGCGCGCGGAATTACTGCCACGCCCGAAGCGCAGGTTGAGCCGTCGTTCACCCCTCATAACGCGCGCGAGATTTATCTCGTTCGCGTCCCTCACCACGCGCGCGAGGCTTGCCTCGTTCGCGTCCCTCAAAAATGAGGGGAGATGGAGCGCCGCCAGGCGCAACTGTGTTCAGTGCCGCCTCCACCCCGCCGCCTGCGAGAGCGGCGAGACGGAAACGGATCGCCTCGCGGCGCTCCACCGACGCTGCCGTTCCCGCCGCAAAGGAGGTCGCGGCCGGCAGCGCGCGAAGTTCAAACGCGGCGAACCGCGTCCAAACATTCGCTGCGGCGTTTTAAGGTTGAGGATCCGTGCAAATTTGGAACGGGATGCGGGGAGGGGTGCGTTGCGCGGACGGCGAACCGCACGCGCGCAGCCAGTCAAAAGACCCGGCGGCTTGACACCGCCGTTCTCCCTCTCGCTTTCCGCACGCGCGCGAGTTGCCCCGCGAGGGTCCGGCCGCATCCGGCACGCTTTCGCGCGCCGTTTATCCGCTCCGTCTCTCGCCGCAAGCGGCATCTCCCCGTAGTGGGAGGGACGGCACAACCTCAGCCTCCCGGGTGTCCGTGTGCGTCACGAACCCGCGGGCGCCGCGCTTGCTTCCACTTCAAGACCGCCTCCGGAAGCGCCCCTCATGAAACAAGCAAAAGGAATATAGTCCTATAAATCGAGATGTCAAGATTTTGTTCTAGTTATTTGACAAATGTAATTATGTGCATTATATCATGTCACAGAGGATGACATGCACGCTAATTCTTCAGCATTAATTTCATTCGGCACCTCCGACGGCACTAGCCTAGCGTCAACAGACGTGATCTCGGGAGCGTCGGTGCTGTGCGGCACGGTGTCCTCGGCCTCAACGTTTTCGCTTTCCGCACGAACCATTGTTCCATCGTCCATGATATTTCCAAGCCTGTTTGGTGGCACTGGATCGTCAGGCATGACTTCCTGTTCGATGTATTTCGAACCGGGCGAATGTTTTCCCTCATCAAATCTATTCTCGATAACTTCCCCAAATTTGTTCATCGCATCCGATGCGAGAATTACAACCAGCTTTTATTCATCGGCAGTTCGGGCTCTGGACACCGCAAAACTTGGCGGTGAACTCCTTGTGCTGCCGCCCGCAGTCATTGGACAGGATTACAGTGAGCAAGGTTTATGGAATGCAGATGCGGTTAATCTTTGGCGCGCCTATTTGGTTGATAGTGTTAAGGGCCGACAGATTTCTCAGCGGAAGTTTTGGAGCCTTTATGAATATTTGGCTGAGCCAGCCAAGAGTAATGATGCCATTCTGGGTAATCTAAAAATTTCAGATATTAAGACCTCATGGTCTGCTTTGCTCTATCCAGATCGAAGCAATTGGCAGTTAGTTGATCGCTTAGATCTCTCCGCACGGGATATGCGATGGATCATCGATAGCGCAATACGACAACTAGAAAATCGCGCCGATTTTATTTCGTCGCGGGAAATTGCCGTACTCCTTCATCTAACTTTGGCAAAAGGCGTTTCCGCGCGTGGGCGACGCCAAATTTTTGTTAGGCGATCAACGATATGCTTGGTCAGGCTCTCCGTCCGTGACCGAGTTCTGAATGGATCAATTCATACGGGCATTTCACCACCTTCCGACCGGGACTGCCGCCCCGCCGTCGGCTGGGCGTTCGTGTTGTTCACGATTTCCCAACAGGTGGAAAATGAAACGATTCAAAGACAAGAGAACCTACGAAATTTATCAGACGCGTTTCGGGAAAGGCGTTCTTTCGCACGTCTCCGTGGCAGCCCACGAACTCATTCGAGTGTTAGAGGCCGCTCACGCGTTAGAAGACGTGGGCATCTTAGGAACGATATTTCGTTGGAAAAATGCGCATGATCTACTTGGATTACACATCGACGGTAAGTGGTTTGTCACGTTTCGTTGGTCAAGTGAATCTGGAGCGTATGATATCTGCCTCCAACGTCGCTAAGGGCAACTAAATGAAGTCGGAGAAATTAGTTCTGGCTTCACCCATGAGTCCCGGGGAGTTGCTTAGAAAGCGCATTCTTGGAATGGAGCTTGAAGGTGGAAAGCTCACGCAGGAAAAACTTGCGGAGGCAATGCAGGTATCGCGATTTTCAGTGAATCAAATTATTAATGGTAAGCGCTCTGTTACAGCAGAGATGGCGCTTCGTCTTGCTCGTGTGCTCGGTACTACCCCGGAGCTTTGGTTGAATCTTCAAAAGAATGTGGATTTATACCAAGCAAAATTAAAGCTCGACCATGAGCTAAAAAAACTGGAAAATCTTAGACCATCTGAAATTCGCTTCATGGATATCTAGCTTTAAAACTAGACGTCAATCTAGCTTGACGTTGCCCATATACGGGTATATACCCTTATCCATGAACGATGAACCCTGTTTTTGCACCACACTCCGCCAGGCGGCGCAGGCGGCGACCGAAATCTACGATCGCGCGCTGGAGCCGTCCGGCCTGAAGATCACCATGTACCGGGTGCTGCGGCGCCTGTCGGAAGCCGAGCGGCCGACCATCAGCGAACTGGCGCGCATCGTCGAGCTGGATCGCTCCTCGCTTGGTCGAAACTTAAGAGTCCTGCAGCGCGCCAGACTGGTGAAATTCGGCGACGGCGATGACGAGCGCTCCACCATCGTCAGCCTGACCCCGCAGGGCCGCGACGCGCTCGAGACCGCAAGGCCCCTGTGGCGCAAGGCGCAGGCGCGGATGCGCGCCTCGCTCGGCACGGATGCGGACTCCGTCTATTCCATTCGCGCCACGGTGCATGCGAACGCCGAGCAGCTTTCAGGCTGAGCGGCGCTGATTTTCATCCGCGCGCGGGACACATTCTCAACACCAGAACCGGAAGCCACCATGCCCCTCGTCAGAATCGATCTTGCCAAAACATCGACACCCGAGCTGCGCAAGGCGATAAGCGAGACCGTCTACAATGCCATGACGGAAATCGCCAACGTGCCCGAGCACGACAAATTCCAGATCGTCACACTGCACGATCAGGACCAGCTTGTGTATCCCGCCGCCGGCTATCTCGGCGTCAGCTACACGCCGAACATCATCTTCATTCAGGTGACGTGGGTGGCGGGCCGCGCGCTCGACACCAAGAAGGCGTTCTACAGGAAGATCGCCGACGACCTGCACGCCAAAACCGGCGTGCGCAAGGAAGACGTGTTCATCGTGCTCAGCGACAATGCGCGCGAGGACTGGTCGTTCGGCAACGGCGAGATGCAATACGCGCCGAAGTGACGCGTCACTTCACGTATTTGCGCATCTCTTCGCGCAGGCCCTCGCGCAAATCCTCGCGGTCCATCGCATAGGCGATGTTGGCGGCGAGGAATCCCGACTTCGAGCCGCAATCGTAGCTCTTGCCCTTGAACTTGAAGCCGTAGAATTTCTGCGTCTTGGCCAGCGCCAGCATCGCGTCGGTGAGCTGGATTTCGCCGCCGGTGCCGCGCTCCTGTTTTTCCAGAATGTTGAAAATCTCCGGCTGCAAAATATAACGCCCGGTGATGGTCAGGTTCGAGGGCGCCACCTCGCGTTTCGGCTTTTCCACCATGCCGTTGAGTTCGAACAGATCGCCGTTGGATTTGCCGACGCCGACGACGCCATACATGTGGACCTGATCCATCGGCACTTCTTCCACCGCGATGATGTTGGCCTTGTCCGCGCCGGCGGCGTTGGCGGCGTCGATCATCTGCTTCAGTCCGCTGGGTTTGTTTTTCACCAGCACGTCCGGCAGCAGCACCGCGAACGGCTCGTTGCCGACAATGTCGCGCGCGCACCACACCGCATGGCCGAGGCCGAGCGGCGCCTGCTGGCGGGTGAAGGATGCGGTGCCGGGCTGCGGCTGGTCGCGCTCCAGAATCGCCAGCTCCTTCATCTTGGCGCGCTCTTCCAGCGTGTCTTCCAGCTCATAAGGCCGGTCGAAATGATCCTCGATCACGCCCTTGTTGCGGCCGGTGACGAACACGAGATGTTCGATGCCGGCTTCCAGCGCCTCGTCCACCACATGCTGGATCAGCGGGCGGTCGACCACGGTGAGCATTTCCTTGGGCATCGCCTTGGTGGCGGGCAGGAAGCGTGTGCCGAGACCGGCGACGGGGAACACGGCTTTACGGATTTTCATGAAACTTCTTTGCGGCTTGAGAGACTAACAGGGGCGGGGTCATGCCAACGGCGTGATATTCCTAGCATAACGTTCATGAACGGAACCCGACCGGAAGCGTTCCGTGCCATTTCACAAACAAAAAATACGGAATTGTTAAGATGGTGGAAACCCTGTTCGGGCCCTTCTCATTGGGAAAATCGGTCGATTGAGTGGAACGGGCATGATCGCATTGAAACCATCGGATGTGGCGGGGGGTGCGCTAGTGCTGGCGCTTTTGCTGCCGGAATTGGTCTCGCCGAATGCCGCGTTCGGGCAATCGTCCAGCGGCGGTCGGCCCTTGATGCTGCCGTCCGCGCAGTCCGCTCCGCAATATACCGGCTCGATTCCGCAGCCCGCTTCGCCACCCCGCATCACGATGCCGCAGCGCCGTTACGCGCAGGCCACGCCTGCCAAGGAATGGAGCGGCGAGGACGGCGCCTCGGGTCATCCCTTGATGACATCGGATGCCATTCGTCAGGCGGCGGCGAATTTCGACAATTGCGTCGCGTCGATGTGGCCGGCGGCGGCAAAACGCGGCATCAGCCAGGACAGCTTTCAGCGGTTCACCGCCGATCTGCAGCCCGATTTGCGGATCATGGACCTGATGGACCAGCAGCCGGAATTCACCAAATCGGTGTGGGACTATCTCGATGTGCTGGTGACTGACGCGCGGATCGCGCGCGGGCGCGAAATTCTCGCCAAGAACGCCGCGACCTTCGCCGCCGTCGAGAAAACCTACGGTGTCGATCGCTATATTATAGCGGCAATCTGGGGCATCGAGTCGAATTACGGCACGCAGGGCGGCGACCGCAGCGTGCTCAACTCCACCGCGACGCTGGCCTGCATCGGCCGCCGTCAGAATTATTTCAGGGACGAGTTTCTCGCTGCGCTGGAAATCCTGCATCACGGCGACCTGACGCCGCAGCAATTGCGCGGCTCGTGGGCCGGCGCGTTCGGCGCGACGCAGTTCATGCCGACCGCGTTCAAGAGGTTCGCGGTGGATTTCGATCACGACGGCAAGCGCAACGTGGTCGACGACGTGCCGGACATCATCGCCTCCACCGCCATGAAGTTCAAAAAGGACGGCTGGCAGCCGGGACAGACCTGGGGCTACGAGGTCGTGGTGCCGCAGGGCTTCAACTTCCTGCTCGCCGACCGCGCGCGCAATTACACCATCGCGCAGTGGGAACAGCTCGGCATTCGCCGCGCCGGCACCAAGCCGTTCCCGCGCAACACCGACAAGGCATTTTTGCTGATGCCCGCCGGTGCCGACGGTCCGGGCTTCCTGATGCTGGGAAATTTCCGCGCCATCATGCGCTACAATCCCTCGGAGGCCTACGCGCTGGCCATCGGCCATTTCGCCGACCGGTTGCGCGGCGGCCAGCCCTTCGTGCAGCAATGGCCGCGCGGCGAGCGCGTGCTGTCGCGCGACGAGCGGCTGGAGTTGCAGCAATTGCTGGCCCAGCGCGGATTCTACAAGGGCGAGCCGGACGGCAATCTCGGCGGCGATACCCGCAAGGCGCTGCGCAGCTTCCAGGTCTCGGTCGGCGCGCCCGCGGACGGTTATGCGTCATCCGGCGTTCTGGATCGCCTGCGCGGCCGCTGAACAAGACTGACAGGCAGATGAGCGTTAAGGCCGAAAGTTAGAATGAGCCAGCGTCAACTGCCGATCATCCTTGCTCTGGGCACGACTCAGACCTTGGCGTGGGCATCCAGCTACTATTTGCCCGCAATCCTCGCCGATCCCATCGCGCACGATCTTGGTGGTTCGACAAACTGGATCTTCGCAGCGTTCTCCGCGGCGTTGGTGATTTCCGGCTTGCTTGGTCCGCGCGTCGGCAGACAGATAGACATATTCGGCGGAAGGCTGGTCCTTTCGATTTCCAGTTTACTTTTCGCTTGCGGGCTCACGCTTCTCGGACTTGCAAACTCCATTGGTGTGCTGGCCGGCGCGTGGTTGTTGCTCGGCGCCGGCATGGGCCTCGGACTCTACGACGCCGCATTCGGCGCGTTAGGCCGCATCTTCGGTCCGTCTGCGCGAAAGCCCATTACGGGAATCACGCTTCTCGCCGGTTTTGCGAGTACCATCGGATGGCCCCTGACGGCATGGGGCCTGCAGACGATCGGATGGCGGGATACGTGCTTTTTGTGGGCGGCCGCTCATATCGTGATTGGCCTGCCGCTTAATCTCATCTTTTTGCCGCGTGTAAAGGACAAGCCTTCGATCACGACGTTGGCTGTAAAGCCGCATATTCCAATCGATCGAACGATGGTGTTTTTGGCGTTCGCGTTTGCCGCGGCATGGGCCGTCACCGGAGCGATGGCTGCTCATTTGCCACGCATTCTTGAGGCGGCGGGTGCAACCAGCGTGCAAGCGGTGACTGCCGGTGCGCTTATCGGGCCGGCTCAAGTGTTCGCTCGCATCGTCGAGGCCGCCTTTCTGAATCGGTATCACCCGCTCCTGTCAACACGTCTGGCCTGTATCACCCACCCCATTGGGGCGGCGATCCTTGCGATAGCGGGGGGCGGTGCATCAGGTGTGTTCGCGGTTTTGCACGGAATGGGTAACGGCGTTCTCACCATTGCGCGTGGCACTCTGCCGCTGGCCATTTTTGGCCCTGAAAATTACGGTTATCGGCTGGGACTGCTCGGCGCGCCCGCGCGAATCTCTCAAGCCATGGCACCATTGGCATTCAGCATCCTGATAGATTATTTGGGGAGCCGGGTGCTTGTCGTTTCTTCACTGCTCAGCCTTCTGGCGCTGGCAGCGCTCTGCATGGTCGGACGTGACCGGCCAGCGTAGACCAATTCAATGTGTGCCTGATCTTCAGTTCCCTGACCTTCAAACCGACATTTTTTCCTCCTCCACTTGACGCAGACGGCTCCGGCCCGGTTTATGGGGTCGATTTGCCGGTATTTACTCTGTATTTTCGCCCAGAAGTCCAAGTGCGAGTGGGCCCAGATTGATGTCGAAACGGAAGTTTCTCCTGCGTATGTTGACCGAAAGCGGGCCGCTGACAGCGCTGGCTGTCGCCGCGGCGCTGACATTCGGTATTGTCGCGCCGGCCTCGGCGCAGTTCTTCAATTTCGGCGGGCCGCCGCCGTCACGCAATCAGGGTTTTTACTCACCATTTGGCGATACATTCGGTCCGACGCCCGCGCCGCGTCGCGCGGTCGAGGATTCATCGCGCGCGCCCGCCGCGGCCAAGCGCGACACTCCTGCCGAACGCAATGTGCTGGTGCTGGGCGACGCCATGGCCGACTGGCTGGCCTACGGCCTTGAAGACGCGCTGTCGGAGACGCCTGAACTCGGCGTGATCCGCAGGCACAAGACCGTATCAGGTCTTATCAAATATCAGCCGAAGGGCGACCCGGCCGACTGGCCCGCCGCGGCCAAGGGCATTCTCGCCACCGAAAAACCCGACGTGATCGTGGTCATGCTTGGTCTGAACGACCGCATCCCGATCCGTGAGCCGGAAAAAAAGGCCGAGGTCAAATCGACCGACAAGGACAAGGCTGACAAGAAAAGCGTCAAGAAGGATGCGCGCGGCAAATCCGACGCCGCCAAGCCGAATGAGGGCGAAGCCGCCAACACAGCACCCGATGCCAAGCCCGACGACGAAAAGAATATCGCCGACCAGGCCGCCAGCAAGGCGCCGGAAGCCGACGCCGCATCCGACGACGATGACGAGGACAAACCAGCGCAGCCCCAGGACAAGACGGCGCGCTCGGCGAGCGGCATGTCCGATTTCCGCGACGAACGATGGGTCGAGCTTTACACCCGAAAAATCGAGGAAATGGTCGCCGTGCTGAAGACCAAGGGCGTGCCGGTCCTGTGGGTCGGCCTGCCGGCGGTGCGCGGTACCAAGGCCACGTCCGATGCGCTGTTCCTCAACGCGCTGTACCGCGATGTCGCGGGCAAGACCAACATCACGTATGTCGATGTCTGGGACGGATTCGTCGATGAATCCGGCCGCTTCCTGCAACAAGGTCCGGACTTCGAAGGCCAGATCCGCCGTCTGCGTTCGAGCGATGGCGTGTATTTCACCAAGGCCGGTGCGCGCAAGCTGGCGCATTATACCGAACGTGAGATCCGCCGCGTGCTGGCCTCGCGCACGCCGGTTGCGCTGCCGACCGACACCGGCCCCGTCCCCGATAACACCGCGCCGGTACGTCCCGGTGTCGCCGGTCCGCGTCCGCTCGCGGGGCCGGTGGTGCCGCTGGTGGCGTCATCGGTCGGCACTGATGAATTGCTCGGCGGCGCGGGCACACGCCCGGCCTCCATCGATGCCCTGGCGGCGCGAACACTGGTGAAGGGCGAGGCGCTTGCGCCTCCTGCCGGGCGTGCGGATGATTTTTCATGGCCACGCCGTGAGGTCGGCCGGCTGGAAGCTCCCGGCGGCTCAGCCGGCGATGGTGGTGCTGCCTCGACCACACCCGACGGCTCGTTGATTACGCCGGGCGATACCAAGAAGAAGCGCGCAACGTCGCCACCGTCAGCGCGCGGATTTATCGGATTCGATCCGGGACGCATGCTGCCGCCGCGTCCGCCCCGCAATATCGGCCCGTCCGCGTCGGTGCCGGGCTTCATCCGCTGAGGCGCACAAACGCGCCGCACGATTTTCAAATCGTCGCTGGATTATCGCCGCATCCATGGCGCCTTTCTCATTCTCGTCAAAATCCAGCATAAAATTTGCGCGTTCCTTTCACGCGATGGAACCCCATTTCCGGAACACTGGATGTCTTGAACCGTTGTCAAATGTCTCAACGACAATGGAGGACAATCATGCAGCTTCGAACAGCGATGACGGTTGCGGCTCTCGCGCTGACACCAACTTTGGCGCTGGCGCAGAATACGATCCGTGAAGGTGCGCAAAGCGGTGCCGCCACGGGCGGCGCCGTGCTGGGCCCGGCCGGTGCGGCGGTGGGCGGCACGGTTGGCGCGGTGGTTGGCACCGCTGCTGCCATTCCGGATGCCGTGATCACATCGGTACGCGGCGAAAATTATCCGTCAGTGGTGGTGCGCGAGCGAGTCGCGGTCGGTGAGCCGTTGCCGGAGACCGTCGAATTGCGGCCGGTGCCGCGCTACACAGAGTATCGCTATGCCGTGGTCAATGACCAGCGTGTGATCGTCGATCCGCGCACACGGCGGGTCATTCGTATTATCGAATGATGAGCGATCATCAAGAATAAAAAAAGCCCCGTCCTGGCGGCGGGGCTTTTTGTTGCGGTTCATAGAGAAAATTATCGCGGCAGGGTGCTCGATCCCATTAGATAACGGTCGATCGAATTGGCGCACTGGCGGCCTTCGCGGATCGCCCACACCACAAGAGACTGTCCGCGCCGCATGTCACC
>JAIERI010000007.1 GCA_019747015.1 Xanthobacteraceae bacterium | reverse complement strand
CCCAGAAATTGCGCTACAAAGTGTTCTACAAAGACGGCACCGCGATCGCCGACGCCGCCACCATGCTGGCGCGCCGCGACAAGGACATGTTCGACAAGATCTGTGATCATCTGATGGTGGTCGATCACGCGGCAAAACCCTCGTTGAGCGGCAAACAGCCCGTGGTCGGCACCTACCGGTTGCTGCGCCAGGACGTTGCCGAAGCGCATGACGGCTTTTACACCGAAGACGAATTCGATGTGGCCGGTCTGATGGAGCGCCATACCGATCTGCGCTTTCTCGAGCTGGGACGCTCCTGCGTGCTGCCGCCTTATCGCACCAAACGCACAGTCGAGCTGCTCTGGCATGGTGTGTGGAGCTACGTGCGCCGTCACCGCATGGATGTGATGATCGGCTGCGCCAGTTTCGAAGGCACCGACCCTGACCGGCTCGCGCTGCCTTTGTCGTTCCTGCATCATTTCGCACGCGCACCGGAGGACTGGCGGGCCAGCGCCCACGCCTCGCGCTATGTCGAGATGAACCGGATGTCCAAGGACCAGATCGACACTAAGGCCGCGCTTCGCGAATTGCCGCCCCTGATCAAGGGCTATCTGCGGGTCGGCGCCTTTATCGGTGACGGCGCGGTGATCGATCATCAGTTCGGCACCACCGACGTTCTGGTGGTGATGCCGGTATCCGGGATAGCCTCGCGCTACATCGGTCATTTCGGCGCCGATGCAGGCCGCCACGCCGCCTGATCGCGGGCGCTTACAGCCGCCGCAGCGATACCGTTTCCACAATGTGCTCCGCGCCCTTTTTCAGGATCAGCGTCGCGCGCGGCCGTGTCGGTAAAACGTTTTCGCGCAGGTTCACAAGGTTGGTCGTATTCCAGATCGACAGCGCTTTCTTGGTTGCGTCGGCGTCCGACAAAGTCGCGTAGCGGTGAAAATAGGAGCGCGGGTCATTGAACGCCGTGTCGCGCAGCGTCAGAAAGCGCTCCACATACCAGTCCTTCAATACGTTTTCGTCGGCGTCGATATAAACCGAGAAATCGAAAAAATCCGAGACGAAGGGAATCGCCTTGCCGTCACTCGGCAGGCGGCTGGTCTGCAAAACGTTCAATCCCTCGACGATGAGAATGTCGGACTGATCGACCTCGATCGTTTCATTCGGAATGATATCGTAAGTCAGATGCGAATAGACCGGCGCATGGACATTGCGCCGTCCGGCCTTGACGTCGCTCAGGAACGACAGCAAGGCGCGCAGATCGTAGCTTTCCGGAAAGCCCTTTTTCTGCATCAGTCCTTCGCGCTCAAGTGTCGCGTTGGGATACAGAAAGCCGTCGGTGGTGACGAGATCGACCTTGGGTTTCGGCGACCACCTTGCGAGCAAGGCCTGCAGAACGCGCGCCGTGGTCGATTTTCCAACCGCCACCGATCCGGCGACACCGATGATGTAGGGCATCTTGCGATCACGGATGCCGAGAAAGCGGCGCTGCGACACGAACAGCCGCTGCGCCGCCGCGACATAGTCGGACAACAGACGCGACAGCGGCAGATAAATTTCCTCGACCTCCTTCATGTCGAGCCGGTCATGCATCGAATGCATGCGCGAGACCTCGACCGCGGTCAGAGTCATCGGAGTATCGTCGCGCAATTTCGCCCATTCGGCACGCGAAAACGTCCGGTAAGGATCGTACAGCTGTTGCTCGGCCCTCACATCCATGAGCCAACCTTTCTTCTTCAGCGGGATCCGGAAAAACGCGATGTAGAGATATCTCTCCAGGCAGCGCTACGCTCCGACGCGATCCCGCTTCACCAAACCAACTTCGCCTCTTTTGGCATAATCTTTTTGAAACCCGGTTCCCACTTTACGGGATTATGACCTAGTCACGCTTGCGCGCGGCCTTCTCCTCAAGTCCAGACATCTGCGTGCGCTCCGCGAGTTTGGCCTCGACGTCTGCAAGCGTGACGCCGCGCGCCTTCAGCAGCACCAGAAGATGAAACAACAGATCGGCGCTTTCGGCGATCAGATGTTCGCGATTGTTCTCGACCGCAGCGATCACGGTTTCGACAGCTTCCTCGCCAAGTTTCTTGGCGCAATACTCCGCGCCCTTGTCGAGCAGCTTGCGCGTATACGACGCCTCCCCGCCTGAGGCCGCGCGGGCATCGACGGTGGCAGCCAGATCGTGGATCGTAAAACGGCTCATGGCGGGCTTTCTATCACCGGAAAAGCGTCCGCGTTACAAAATTGTCATGGATTAAGAAGGTTATGGATCAAGCCGCATCGGCAGGCCGGCCCGGACCATATGTTCCTTGGCCTGGCGAACCGAAAATTCGCCGAAATGGAAGATAGATGCCGCCAGCACGGCGGTAGCGTGGCCCTCCCGGATGCCATCGACCAGATGATCGAGATTGCCGACGCCGCCCGATGCGATCACGGGAACGTTGATGCTGTCGGCAATCGCCCGGGTCAGCGGAATGTCAAAACCCTGCCGCGTGCCGTCGCGATCCATCGAGGTCAGCAGGATTTCGCCAGCGCCCAACGCGACGACCTCCTGCGCATATTCGATGGCATCGATGCCGGTTTCTTTGCGCCCGCCATGGGTAAAGATTTCCCAGCGCTCCGAGCCGCCCGCACGCTTGACGCGCTTGGCGTCGATGGCGACGACAATGCACTGGTTGCCGAATTTTTCCGCCGCCTCCTTGACGAATTCGCGGCGGCTGACGGCGGCGGAATTGATAGAGACCTTGTCGGCGCCAAAGTTCAACAACGTGCGGATGTCCTCCACCGCTCGCACGCCACCGCCCACGGTCAGTGGCATAAAGCACGCTTCCGCGGTGCGCCGCACGACGTCGAGAATGGTGCCGCGATTTTCATGCGTCGCGGTGATGTCGAGAAAACACAATTCATCCGCGCCCGCGGCATCGTAGGCGATCGCCGCCTCCACCGGATCGCCGGCGTCGCGCAGGTCCACGAAATTGACGCCCTTCACGACGCGGCCGTCTTTCACATCTAGGCAGGGGATGACACGGACCTTGAACATGCGCCCTACCTGCGCTCGACGTTGCAAACCAGAACGATCAGATAGGCGCACACCGCGATTACGATGGGCAGACAACCAAGACCGATCAGCGCATTGGAATATTGCGGGCGGTCGGCGAAGAACCACGCCGCCGCCCAAGACATGGCCGCGACCACCACCGCGAAAATCATGATAGGCGTCAGATGCTGCTGAATCGACAGCAATCTGCGGCGGGATCTGCTCGCGGGTTTTGTCATCCTGTGCTCCGCGCGGTGCGGATCAGGGCCAGCGCCTCACTTGGATCGATGCGTCCATCGTAAAGCGCACGGCCAGAAATCGCACCCTCGAGTCTTTTTGCATTCGGCTTGAGCAACGCTTTCACGTCGTCGATGGACGCGAAGCCGCCAGATGCGATCACAGGAATGGAAATACTCTCGGCCAGCGCAATCGTCGCATCGAGGTTCAATCCCTTCAGCAAACCGTCCCTTGCGATGTCGGTGAAAACGATCGCGGCCACACCGGCGTCCTCGAACCGCCTCGCGATATCGAGCGCAGTGACGGTCGAGGTCTCAGCCCAACCTTCCACGGCAACCTTGCCGTCGCGCGCATCGAGACCCACCGCGACGCGGCCGGGATATTTCTTTGCCGCCTGTTTCACAAACGCCGGGTCGCGTACAGCGGCGGTGCCGATGATGACGCGGCGAATTCCTTTTGCGAGCCACGCCTCGAGCGTTGTCATGTCGCGAATGCCGCCGCCGAGCTGCACCGGCATTGTCACGGTTTTGAGCATCGCCTCAACCGCCTGTGCATTCATCGGTTTGCCCGCGAACGCGCCGTCGAGATCGACAACGTGGAGATACTCAAAACCTTGGCGCTCGAACGCGGTCGCCTGTGCCGCCGGATCGAGATTGAACACGGTTACGCGCGCCATGTCGCCCTGTTCAAGGCGCACGCACTGGCCATTTTTCAGATCGATGGCAGGAAAAAGGATCACGGCTTCCACTTGAGAAAGTTGGAGATCAGCGCCAGCCCAAATCGCTGGCTTTTTTCGGGATGAAACTGCGTGCCGATCATGGTGTCCTTCGCGACGATGGCGGTGACCGGGCCGCCGTAATCGGCGCGCGCGACCACATCGTTCTCGTTCGCGGCCTTCAGGTGATACGAATGCACGAAATAAGCGTGGCGGCCCTTGTCGCCGAGCGGCAGCTTTTCCAGCACCGGGTGCTCGCGCACCAGATCGAGCGTGTTCCAGCCCATATGCGGAATTTTTAAATTCTCGTCGCGCGGCGCAATTTTTTCGACGTCACCGGAAATCCAGTTCAGTCCCGGCGTCGTGACATACTCCTTGCCCTGAGTCGCCATCAACTGCATGCCGACACAGATGCCGAAAAATGGCCGCGCCTTGTCGCGCACGGCCTCCGTCATGGCATCCACCATGCCGTCGAGCGCCTCGAGTCCCTTGCGGCAATCGGCAAACGCGCCGACGCCGGGCAGAACGATGCGATCCGCGCGAAACACCGTTTCCGGATCGCGGGTCACGACAATCTTGTCGGGGTTCCCCATCGCGCGGGCGGCGCGTTCAAAAGCCTTCGCTGCCGAATGCAGATTGCCGGAGCCGTAATCAATGATGGCGACAACGCTCAACGCAACGCTCCCGGCGAAGGGAAGAACCCGGTAATGTCCTCCGCAATCGACGAGCGCGGCAGCGGCGGTAGCGGCGATGAATTGCCCCGGCCGGTCTCGATATAGTTGCTCGCGCTGAAGCGATCGAAAAACCGCTGCTCGGCTTCGCGGACGTTGCGCGCCACGACGGTGTCGAGCTGACGCCACTTGCGGCGCACCAGCGTCCAGCGCCGTAGCGATCCGGCCTCAAAGCCCATCAGCAGCGCGATCACCAGGAACACAATAAGCTGCGTGGTGTTGTCCGCACCCACAGCCGTGAGAATCGCCTGCGTCGCTCCGATCAGGACCAGGTAGCCGAGCGTCGCCAGCCACAGCCGATGCCATACCAGCCAGAAAATGGCGGCGACAAATGCCCAGAAATGAAACCCGTCGCGAATGAACACGATCTTGTCCGGCGTGGTGCGGACATCGACGCCGAAACTCGCGGGCGCGTGAACTGTATAGACCGCCATCTCTGTTCTCCGAAAATGCGTCGGCGCTTATATAAATAGAGACGGGCGCAGAACTAGCCGCCGAGCTGGCCCTTGGTCGAGGGCACCTCACCCGCTGCGCGCGGATCGATCGTCACCGCCGTTCGCAACGCGCGCGCCAGGCCCTTGAAGCAGGATTCGGCGATGTGATGGCTGTTCTCGCCATACAGCGTCTCGACATGCAACGTGATCCCGGCATTCATCGAAAAGGCGTGAAACCACTCGCGCACCAGTTCGGTGTCGAACGCGCCGACCTTGTCGCGCGGAAACGCGACCTTGAACACCAGCACAGGACGTCCAGAAACGTCGATCACCACGCGCGATAGCGTCTCGTCCATCGGCATGTGGATGCTGGCATAGCGCGTGATTCCGGCCATGGTGCCAAGCGCCTGCTTCACCGCCTGGCCGAGCGCGATCCCGACATCTTCCGTCGTGTGGTGATGATCGACGTGCAGATCGCCGTCGGCTTTCACCGTGATATCGATGTGCGAATGCCGCGCCAGAAGATCGAGCATGTGATCGAAAAAGCCGATCCCTGTCGCGACTTCGGCCTTGCCGGTGCCGTCCAGATTCACCGACACCTGAATGTCGGTTTCCTTGGTTTTGCGCTTGATCGTGGCCGTGCGCATAAAAATCGCTCCAAAACTCTATTTGGAGCGCCTTTTAACAGGCGGATTACACCTTCGCTACTGCACCGGACCGCCGTTTTGGGGCGTCGTCCAACTATGGTGACTGAAATCGCGAGTAAAATGCCCGCAAAAGCCCCGCGATTTGCATCCGCGCCCATGGATACCTAAATCTGCGCGGATGAAGGGATTTTCCATGCAAACGTCACAGCCGGAAATCTGGCACGGCACAACTATTCTCACCGTCCGTAAGGGCGGCAAGGTGGTGATCGGCGGCGACGGACAGGTGTCCATTGGCCAGACCGTGATCAAATCCAACGCCAAGAAAGTCCGCAAACTCGGGAAGGGCGACGTGATCGGCGGCTTCGCCGGCGCGACTGCCGATGCCTTCACGCTGTTCGAACGGCTGGAAAGCAAGCTCGAGCAATATCCGGGGCAGCTCACCCGCGCCTGTGTCGAACTGGCGAAAGACTGGCGCACGGATCGCTATCTGCGGCGGTTAGAGGCGATGATGATTGTCGCCGACAAGGATGTCACGCTGGTGCTGACCGGCACCGGCGACGTGCTCGAGCCCGAACAGGGCGTGATGGCGATCGGTTCCGGCGGCAATTACGCACTGGCTGCGGCGCGCGCGCTCATTGATTCCGACAAGGATGCCGAAACCATCGTGCGCCGTTCGCTCGATATCGCCGCCGACATTTGCGTTTACACCAACCGCAACGTGACGATCGAGTCACTGGCGACCTGATCTCACTTTCAAAGCAAAAAGAATGACCGACTTTTCCCCCCGCGAAATCGTCTCCGAACTCGACCGCTATATCGTCGGCCAGGCCGATGCCAAGCGCGCGGTTGCCATCGCGCTGCGCAACCGCTGGCGGCGCCTGCAGCTTACCGGGCACTTGCGCGAGGAAGTTCTGCCGAAAAACATTTTGATGATCGGGCCGACCGGCGTCGGCAAGACCGAGATCGCGCGGCGGCTGGCGCGGCTCGCCGGCGCGCCTTTCATCAAGGTCGAAGCAACGAAATTCACCGAAGTGGGTTATGTCGGGCGCGACGTCGAACAGATCGTCCGCGATCTGCTTGAAGTCGGCATTGCACAAATCCGCGAGAAAAAACGCAAGGATGTGCAGGCGCGAGCGCAGCTTGCCGCCGAAGAGCGTGTGCTCAACGCGCTGGTCGGTGCCAATGCCAGCGCCGGAACGCGCGAATCCTTCCGCAAGAAGCTGCGCGCGGGTGAACTCAACGACAAGGAAATCGAGATCGAGACGCAGTCCGCCGGCGGCTCGCCGATGTTCGAGATTCCCGGCATGCCGGGCGCGCAGATGGGCGCGATCTCGATTGGCGACATTTTCGGCAAGATGGCGGGCCGCACCAAGACCCGCCGCCTCAGCGTGACGGATTCGCACGAAATCCTGGTCAATGAGGAATCCGACAAGCTGCTCGACGACGAACAGTTGACGCAGGAAGCGATCCACGCAGTCGAGAACAACGGCATCGTGTTCCTCGATGAAATCGATAAAATTTGCGTGCGCGACGGCGCCCGCACCGGGGACGTGTCGCGTGAGGGCGTGCAGCGCGATCTGCTGCCATTGATCGAGGGTACCACCGTCTCTACCAAGCACGGCGCGGTGAAGACCGATCATATTCTTTTTATCGCATCGGGCGCGTTCCACATCGCAAAGCCTTCGGACCTGCTGCCGGAACTGCAGGGCCGTCTGCCGATCCGCGTCGAATTGCAGGCGCTGACGCGGGATGACATGCGTCGCATCCTCACAGAACCCGAGGCGTCCCTAATCAAGCAATATGTCGCGCTGATGCAGACCGAAGGCGTGACCCTTGATGTCACCGACGACGCCATCGATGCCTTGGCCGATGTTGCAGTCGCGGTGAACTCGACGGTGGAAAATATCGGCGCGCGGCGGTTGCAGACGGTGATGGAGCGGGTGCTCGACGACATCTCCTATCAGGCGCCGGATCTCGGCGGCCATACCGTCACCATCGATGCGGCCTACGTGCAAAAGCATGTCGGCGATCTGGCAAAGAATGCCGATCTCAGCCGGTTTATTTTGTAATTAGCGCGCCCGGCGCACCCGTACATACAGCGCGCCATCGCCGCCATGGCCGATGTGTGCCTGCTCAAAGCCAACGATGAGGCTGCGAAATTCCGGAAGCGACAGCCATTCGGGCACCTGACGGCGCAGCACCCCGCGCTCCGAATCCGGGCCAACGGTGCGGCCCTTGCCGGTGATGACCAGCACGAAGGTCATTCCGTCTTCGCTGGAAGTACGAAGAAAATTCAACAACGCGCGATGCGCGCGTGTCTGGGTCATGCCGTGAAGATCGAGCCGTGCATCGATGTCCTTACGCCCTCGTGAAATTTGCGAGCGTTCGCGCCGGCCGATCGGCGCCAGAGGCGGCGGCGCAGTAGCTTTAACCGCTGGTGTCTTGAGCTCTTGGGACAGTGCCGGTGGTCGTGATGATCGTTTTTCGGATTTCGCCGAGGCCGCCGGTGGCTCGTCTTCGAGAGGCTCGGCCTTGTCGGCGCGTGGTTTCTTGTGAAGCGGCTTGATGCTTTTGGCGACACTTTCCCACAGCACACGCTCCTCGCTGCTCAGCGCGCGCTTGCGGCGGGGCGACGGCATCGTTTCGGGTGGAGGCGGCCGCTTCATTGCCGATGCCGGGACCGATAACGATGGCGCTCGCGCCGGCGAGATTCATGCTCTTCTTTGATCGATGACGTGTTTTGCGGCGCGTCCATAGGTCGGGCTTCAGGAAGCGGTACGGCCGGCTTGGCCGTCGAATCTTTTGCGTCCGAGTTTTTGGCCGGTGCCACCGGTCCCTTGGCGGAATCATCCGCCGGACTCTTCGGCATTGGCTTTTGCGGAAATTCCTTTGCGATCTCTGCCGAAGGGCGTTCGTCCGGCAGCGGGATCGTCTTGGCGCGCACCGCCGGATCGAGCTCCTTCGGCAGCAGCAGCGCGAAACGCGCGGCGTTCTTGATTCGCCCGGCAACGCGCCCGGCATCGACGCCCGCGCCAAAATAAAGGTCGGCGCGCGCAGGGCCGACAATGGCCGAGCCGGTATCCTGTGCCACCATCAAACGGCGGAACGGCGTGTTCGACGTATCCGAATCGATGGGCAACATTGCGTCGATGTAAAACGGAGTGCCGTAAAGATGCAGCGATTTGTCGACCGCAATCGAGCGGCCCGGTGTCAGCGGCACGCCCTGCGCCCCGACCGCCTCGTCCTTATCCGACAGAGAAACCTCGCGAAAGAACACATAGGATTTGTTCTGGCGGCGAAGCTCATCTGCGGCGCCGGGATTCTGCTCCATATATTCCCGGATGCGCTGCATCGACATCTGATCTTTAGGGATGATGTTGCGTTCAATCAGAACGCGCCCGACCGGCGTATAGGGAAATCCATTATGCGCGTCGTAATTGATGCGCACCATCGATCCGTCCTCAAGCTTGATGCGCGCCGAGCCCTGGATCTGGATGAACAACAGATCGGTCTGGTTTTTCAGCCAGACCACTTCCAGTCCGCGTCCGGCAATCGCCCCGTCCTCGATCTCGCTACGGTCATAATACGGCACCAGCTTGCGTCGGCCGATCTTGCGGAATACCTGCCCTTTATTCGGCAGATTCGGTGAGGCCTGATTGTAGCCGCGCACGAACAGATTCGACGGACGGCGATAGACAGGCACATTGTAGATGTCGCTTTTGGTACGCGAGCCCTCGACCACCGGCTCATAATATCCCGTGACAAATCCGGCATCCTCGCCAAGACGGGAGATTTGCAGCGGCACAAAATACCGTTCGAAGAATGAGCGCGCTGCAGCGCTATCGGTGATCTGCGCGCCCCGCGCCGCCTTGCAGGGCGGCCGAAGCGACGCACCGAGAAACTTGTCGTCGGGCGGCGCTCCGGTTTGCGCGGCAATCGGCGCGCAACTGACGCGAAAGGCCTTGAATGCGGCAAGCTGATCGTCGTCGCTCCAGCCCACGACATCGCTCCACAACAGAGGCGTGTATTGGCTTCCAGGAATTTCAATCGGCCAGAGAATGCTCTCCGGACGTGGGCGAACTTTGATTATCTCTTTGGAAGCAGCGCGATGTCCGACATGGCGCACCCGCGCCATGGCCGTCGCAACGCCTAACGAAATTGTCGTGGCCACACAACATAGGGCCACCACGCAAAGTCTTGCGCGGCTTATACGGTTGACCTCAGTGTGCGCTCTCGGTGCCAACCAGCTTCCAGTTCGGATCGCGCGACGAAACGTCGCGCGCGAAGGTCCAGACATCGGTGACATCGGTGAGTTTTTCCGGGTTGCCGTCGATGACCGCGCCATTCTTGTCGCGCGTGACCGAGATCATCTGCGATACGAAGCGAACGGTGAGTTGCGCGACACGGTCGCGCACGCCGGCACTGACCAGTTCGGCCTTGTCGATGGAAGCGAATCGGGTTTCGACCTTTTCGCCGCGCTGTTCGCGGCCGCGGATCGCAGCTTCGAAACCGTCATAGACTTCGCTCGACAGCAGATCCTTCAGAGAGCGCCGGTCTCCGTTCGCAAATGCCAGAACGATCATCTCATAAGCACCCTTGGCACCGGAGATGAAGTGCTGCGCATCGAACGATGAATCGCTGCTGGCGACTTCGTTCAATCCGGTCGCCAGTGCGCTGTCCGGCGCGGCGATGCCCTTCCAGCGATCCGGTGCCGGAACGGGTTCGGCGGCCGGCGCCAACGGCGCCTGATCGATGATGGTGCCGGGCATCGGCACGATATTGTCATTACCGCCCCGCGCGACATCCCTTGCGGCACGATCGAACGGCGGCCGCTCGCCGCCGGTGCGCTGACCGAGAACGCTGCGAAGCCGCAAAAAAATGAAGACGGCCAGAGCCAGAAAAATGATGGTGTAAATATCCACGTCGATTCACTTTCCTATCGGCGCCGCGCCGACACATAGGCTCCGCCTTAATGGAGGCGCCCGCCGTGATGGTTGCCGCCGCCGGGTTCATGTAGGCATGAAATCCGGCAGCACCAACACGACCGTTTGCCGCGTCTGTTCGAAGCCTCTGTTGACACCCGTCAGGGCATGGGTGCGGACGAAAGGCGGAACAGGATTAATGCCGTCCGAACGCGCTCATTTAAGCCGATTCTATCCTATCCGCGATCCACGGCCAACCTTTTGCGGCCCGATCCAGACCCATCGTCCTTGTGGAATGCGGCAGGGCTATGATAGCCACTCGCCCAAACCGCCCCCCCTTTGACGCCGGATCATCCGGCAGGAGAGACTTTATGACCAATGGCAATGGCGCCCCCGCGGAAGGCGCGGCCCCTCCGCAGCTCAATGTTCTGGCGCAGTACATCAAGGATTTGTCGTTCGAGAATCCGAACTCGCCGGGCTCGCTGAGTTCGCGCGAGACCCAGCCCGCGATCAACATTCAGATCAATGTCAGTGCCACCGGGCTCGGCGAGAACGACTATGAAGTGTCCCTGACAATCGAGGGCAAGGCCGAAAACGCCGGCACGGTGCTATTCGCCTTCGAACTGGTCTATGCCGGCGTATTCCGCGTCCAGAACGTGGCTCAGGAAAACCTGCATCCGCTGGTGATGATCGAATGCCCGCGGCTGCTATTTCCGTTCGCCCGCGAGATCGTCTCGAGCGCCACCCGCAATGGCGGCTTCCCGCCGCTGATGCTCGATCCGGTCGATTTCGTCGGATTGTACCGTCAGAACATGGCGCGTCAGGCCGAGCAGATCAAACCGAGCTGATCGGCCTATTCGGCGGTTTCCGTCACGCCGAAAAACTCCTGCCAGATCGCTTTTTCACCCAATGATGAAACAAAGGCGCGGTGTGCCGCGCGATCCTCTTCATTGATGCGTGGCTCCAGCGGGGTCTCGCGCACCCGCCGACCAATGTCGATTGATACGCCACTCGCAGCCTGATGCGTCTCCGCCAAAATCAGTGACGACTGACGCGCGCCGATCAGATCGATATAAACTTCCGCCAGTAATTCGGCGTCGAGCAGCGCGCCATGCTTGGTGCGCTTTGAATTGTCGATGGCGTAGCGCGAACACAAATCGTCCAGCCGGTTGGACACGCCCGGATGCTTGCGGCGCGCCAGCAGCAATGTGTCGACCAGACGCTCGCGCGCGATTGCAACGCGCGCCAGCCGTCCAAGCTCGGCATTGATAAAGCCGATGTCGAACGAGGCATTATGGATAATGAGCGGCGCGTCGGCGATGAAAGTCAGGAATTCGTCGGCCACCACGGCGAACAGCGGCTTGTCAGACAGAAACTCGCTCGAAAGCCCGTGTACCGCGAATGCTTCTTGCGGCATATCGCGCTCGGGATTGAGATAGCAATGATAGATCTGCCCGGTCGGCATATGATTGACCAGCTCGACGCAGCCGATCTCCACCAGGCGATCGCCGCGCAAGGGATCGAGGCCGGTGGTTTCCGTATCGAGAACAATTTCGCGCATGGAGATTAGCCGGGTTTGCGGAATCCTGAAGACATGTAACCAAAAGACTCGCCGAATCAGATTCGGCGTTTCGGCATTGTAGCCACTCTTGTGAGGATTTCACGAATTCGCTGCCGCACCGGATCGAGTCCGTGTGACGTGTCCACCAGAAAATCGGCGCGGCGGCGTTTCTCCGCGTCGGGCAGCTGCCGGGCAAGAACCGCAGCGAGTTTGTCCGCCGTCATACTGGGCCGCCCCAGAATCCGTTCACGCTGAATGTCCGGTGTGGTGGTCACGACTGCGACCGCATCAACGCGGCCCTCGCCTCCGGTTTCATATAATAATGGGATGTCGAGTACGGCCACCGGCGCTTTCGCGTTCTCTGCATCGGCCAAAAATGACCGCTCATGCACGCGCAGCATTGGATGCACGATGGCCTCTAGTTTTTTCATCGCCGCCGGATTGTTGACAACCATCGCCGACAATTTTTGCCGGTCTACCTTGCCGGACACGGTGGTGCCGGGGAATACCGCTTCGATCGCACCCACTGCCTCGCCTTCATAAAGCGCATGTACCATTGCATCCGCGTCGTAAACCGGAACGCCTGCCTCGGCGAACAATTTTGCCGTCGTGGACTTGCCCATTCCGATCGAACCGGTCAGTCCAAGCACAAACATCAGATTGCCTTTTGTGAATTAGACAATGCGGGATTTACAGCGCGATCAGTTTCGCGCCGCGCAGAAAGGTGAGCAAGGGTAACAGCGGCAAACCGAGGATGGTGAAATAATCTCCCTCGATGCGCTCGAACAGATGCACGCCAAGGCCCTCGAGCTGATAGCCGCCGACACTTTGCATCACGGTATCGCCGGCACGATCGAGATAATCGGAAATCGTTTTGCTATCCAGTGCGCGCATGGTCATGTCGGCAACCGCGACATGAGAGAAAAGAATATCGCCGTCACGCACAACAATGACGGCTGAGTTCAGATGATGGGTGCGGCCGCTGAGAGCGGCTAGTTGTTCCTGGGCCACGGCGCGGTCGATGGGCTTGCTGAACAGCCGTTCGCCGAGCGCCAACGTTTGATCTGCGCCGATGACAATCCGGCCTGGCTGTTTTCTTGCAACGTGAAGTGCTTTTTCGCGCGCAAGATGTCCGGCGATGGCGCCGGGATCACACAGTCCGGATTTAACCTGGACGGCGCGCTCGTCGATATCCGCGAGTATCGCCTCGAACGGGATCTGAGCGCTCCGCAAGAGCGCCTGCCGTGCGTTGCTTTGAGACGCAAGAATAAGGGGCTTACGCTCGCTCATCCGCGCTCACACGCTTTGGCGCTGGCGGTCGGCAAAAAGCTTCATGATCGCGGCGGCAGTCTCCTCGATCGAGCGGCGGCTGACATCCAGCGAGGGCCAATCGTATTTGGCGCTGAGCTTGCGCGAAAAAGAGACCTCATCGGCTACCGACTGACGGTCAACGTAAGAATCGTCTTTTGATTGCGCCCCCAGACCGAGAAGGCGATTCTGCCGGATCTGCACCAGACGCTCCGGTGTCGCATGAAGGCTGACCACAAGGGGCTTCTTTAGTGTCTCCAACTGATGCGGAATCGGAATTCCCGGCACCAGCGGCACGTTGGCGGTGCGTACCCCACGATTGGCAAGATAGATAGAGGTCGGCGTCTTGGATGTGCGCGACACGCCGACCAGCACGACATCGGCTTCCTCCAGGCCTTCGACATGCTGACCGTCGTCATGCATCATGGTGTAGTTCAGTGCATCAATGCGTTTGAAATACTCGGCGTTGAGCGTGTGCTGCGCGCCGACCCGCTGCGAGGTTTCACGGCCGAGGTAGGCCCGGAACAATTGCATCACTGGACCGATGATCGACAGGCTTGGAATGTTGATATCCCGGCATTTGGCTTCCAGCCGTTCGACCAGATCCTTTTCCAGCAGCGTAAACAGCACGATGCCCGGCGCTTCCTCGATTTCAGCGAGCACGCGGTCGAGTTGCTTCTGACTGCGCACCAGCGGGTAGACATGCTCAACCGGCGTGACGTTGGAATATTGTGCGGCAACGGCGCGGGCCACCGTGATGAGCGTCTCACCGGTGGAATCGGAAATCATATGGAGGTGAAAATAATTACCGCTCGCAGGCATCAGCAAATCCGTTCGATCAATCCGTTATCCAGCCGGCCTGGACGCTGTGTATGACTGTGTATTGCTGTGGGCGGTTGAGGTGCGCGCCGCCGGTCTGCGCCGGCCTTTGTATAAGTCGCAAAGTTGTTCACACCGGTGTCTGCGGGATGCGATCCGAAGCTGGAAGGAGTGTAACGAGGTTATGTGGACTTGTCTTGGGATAATCGGCGCACTGTAACTGCCAAGCCATTGGAGTCACCGCGATTCTCATCGTGGCAATCGATACAGCCATGGACTTTGGATAAAGGGCGTCGACGTGGATAAGTGTCGCATCGTAACGGGAGAGCATTGCGCGGGCTCTATTCACCGCTACCTAAACTCTAACCTTAAGAATCTAGATAAGTTATTTAAGGAAGGTGTTCGTACAGCCATGATGCCCGGCGCTTTGCTGATCGATGTGGTAATCAAGGGCTCTTAGCGCTTAGATAACGCGAGTGGATCGAAACGGTTTCAGGTAATCGGATGTATGAGTGGATCAAGGCCCTGCATGTCATCGCCGCCATCTCCTGGATGGCCGGCATGCTCTATCTGCCACGCCTGTTCGTTTATCATTGCGATGCAGAGCCCGGTTCGAAGCAGGCCGAAACCTTCAAACTGATGGAAGGACGATTGTTGAAGATCATCATCAATCCGGCAATGGCCGCGACCTGGCTTGCTGGTTTGTGGCTGGCCTGGGCGGGCCAATGGGAGAAAGCTGGCTGGTTTCACGCTAAATTTGCTTTGGTGATCGTGATGTCAGCACTCCATGGATTTCTGGTTGGCCGGGTGCGAGATTTTGCTGCCGACAGGAACACCAAAAGCCAACGATTTTACCGGATTCTGAATGAAATTCCGGCGCTGCTGATGATCGGGATCGTGATTCTGGTGATTGTGAAGCCGTTTTGACGACCCGGCAATTAAAGTTTCGCGTCTGATCCTGACTGCTCAAACGATGTCCTTGCGCGGCGTCGTTCGATTTTCTATATTAAGTTCATCCTACCCACGCAGGCGGATGTGAATGCGTTCCGGTCTCTCGGCCGGCCGTCACATCAGGTTCAAAGCCTCCCGGCACCTTCCTCGCTCAGACCTGCGGACTTCGTTTTTAGTGGTTGTCCGCGTTTCAGCAGGCCGAACCTCCTCTTGCTTCCCTCCCCATCTCTTTTTTCTACAGGACCATCCCAATGCGGGAAATGAAACTACAGGATCTCAAAGCTAAGACACCTGCGGAGCTTGTCTCCTTCGCTGAAGAGCTTGGGGTCGAAAATGCCAGCACCATGCGCAAGCAGGAGCTGATGTTCGCCATCCTCAAACTGCTGGCGATTCAGGAAACTGATATCATTGGCGAAGGCGTGGTCGAGATTCTCTCCGACGGCTTCGGTTTTTTGCGTTCTTCGGACGCAAATTATCTGCCGGGTCCGGATGATATCTATGTCTCGCCCTCGCAGATTCGCCGCTTTGGACTGCGTACCGGCGACACTATCGAAGGCCACATTCGCAGTCCGAAAGAAGGCGAGCGGTATTTCGCACTGCTCAAGGTCAACACACTCAATTTCGAAGACCCGGAAAAATCCAAGCACAAGGTCAATTTCGACAATCTCACACCGCTGTTTCCGGATGAGCGATTCCGCCTCGAACTGGAAGACCCCACGCGCAAGGATCTGTCGGCGCGTGTCATCGACATCGTCGCGCCGATCGGCAAGGGCCAGCGTGCGTTGATCGTTGCGCCGCCTCGTACCGGCAAGACAGTGTTGATGCAAAACATCGCTCACTCGATCACGGCCAATCATCCCGAGTGCTATTTGATCGTGCTTCTGATCGACGAGCGTCCGGAAGAAGTCACCGACATGCAGCGTTCGGTGAAGGGCGAGGTCGTGTCCTCGACCTTCGACGAGCCGGCCGTGCGTCACGTCCAGGTCGCCGAAATGGTGATCGAGAAAGCCAAGCGTCTGGTCGAGCATGGCCGCGACGTTGTCATTCTGCTCGATTCGATCACGCGCCTCGGCCGTGCCTACAACACCGTGGTGCCGTCATCCGGCAAGGTGCTGACCGGCGGCGTCGACGCCAACGCACTGCAGCGGCCCAAGCGTTTCTTCGGCGCGGCGCGCAACATCGAGGAAGGCGGCTCGCTGACAATCATCGCGACTGCGCTGGTCGATACCGGCAGCCGCATGGACGAAGTCATTTTCGAAGAGTTCAAGGGCACCGGCAACTCCGAACTGATCCTCGATCGTAAAGTTTCCGACAAGCGCACCTTTCCGGCGATCGACATTTCGCGCTCGGGCACGCGCAAGGAAGAACTCATCACCGATCCGCAGCTGCTCAAGAAGATGTATGTGCTGCGCCGTATTCTCAATCCGATGGGCACGATGGATGCCATCGACTTCCTGCTCGACAAGCTGCGTAACACCAAGAACAACTCAGAGTTCTTCGAATCGATGAACACCTGATCGCAGGCGTTACCACTGCTCATGAAAATGCCCGGCCTTGTGCCGGGCATTTGTTTTTGGGGATCAGGCTGACTGCGATGCCGGCCCGCTCATCACCAGCGCGGTAAGCGCATCTGGCTGCGTTACTGGCAACGAGCAGTTCATGCCGCGGCAGACGAAGGCTGCCGCATTGGTTGATCCTTCAAGTTTTGCATGGGCGGGATGGCCAGCGGGTAATGCGCCGGAATTGGGCGCATGCAGGACGATTGAATTGGCGTGCGGCAATTTTCGCGCAGCGGCAAGCAGCGCTTGCGCATCGGCCCCCTCCCCGACCACCACAATCTCCGCGCCGGAGAGAAACAGGTCCAGGGCGCTCAGTAGCGACAGATGACCGAATACATTGTCTGCGGCCGTCGACAGGGTTGCCGCGAACAACCCGTGAATTTTCAACCGCCATGGCTCCTCACCGGTCAGCACCGCGAGCCGCACCAGATTCTGCGCAATCAATCCGGTGTGGTTGGGGATCGCGTCATCCATGGTCGAATGCGGGCGGATGATCAACCCCTCTGCGTCCTCGGCGGTGAGGTAATAGCCGCCGTGACTTTTGTCGCCATAATGCGTGTCCAACGAGGACTGCCAGGCCAGCGCCTGTGTCAGGAACGGCGCTTCGCCGGTGACCTCGAAGAGTGTCAATGCGGCGCGGATCATCGCGGCGTAGTCCGAGGCTAGACCTGGCAGTAGCAACTTTCCCGCGCGCCAGGAATGTCCGAGCCGGTCGCCGCGGGTCATGGTCGTTGAGACGAAATCGAACGCGCGGCGCGCCAGCGCCAGCCATTCGGGTTTGTCGAAAACCTTCGCCGCATGCGCCAGCGCCGCGATCATCAGACCATTCCAGTCGGCGAGAATCTTGTCGTCGAGGCCGGGCCGCACCCGCTTGGTCCGCGAGGCGAACAACACGTCACGCATGGCGGCGAGCTGCTCGGCCTCGATCGGGGTGTCGTCGTCGCTGAGGAGGCGATTGAGAATATTGTGACCTTCGAAATTTCCCTTGGCGCTCACGTCATATTTGGCGGCGAAGAAGGTCGCGTCGTCGGTGCCGAGCAGGTGTTCGATCTCGCACTGTGACCAAACGTAGAACTTGCCTTCCTCCCCTTCAGAGTCGGCATCGAGGGAGGACGAGAAGCCACCCTCCGGAATGGTCATCTCCCGTTGCAGCCAGCCTACTGTCTCGATGGCGCGTTCGCGATAGAGCGGGTTCGGTGCACGCGCATGGTCGAGCGCCAGCATGTCGAGGATTTGCGCGTTGTCGTAGAGCATCTTCTCGAAATGCGGGACGAGCCATTTGTCATCGACAGAATAGCGCGCATAACCGCCGCCGAGATGATCGTAGATGCCGCCCTGACTCATCTGCGCTAGCGCCAGCGATGTGGTGATAAAGAACCGCTCGTCACCGGTGCGAATGCCGGCTCGCCACAAAAACTCGAGCATCGAACATTGCGGAAATTTCGGTGCGCCGCGCAGGCCGCCATTCACCGGATCGGTCGCGCGCGCGATGGATGTCGCGGCGTTGTTCAGTTCAGTGGGCCCGAAAGAAGCGGCATCGGCGCTGGCGCGCCGCGCGAGATGTTCCACCAGCGCGGTCTGGTTCTTGGCGATCTTGTCGGGTTCGTCGCGAAACACCCGCGCAACCTCACGCAGCACATCCATGAATGCGCCACGGCCGTATTGCGCTTTTTTGGGAAAGTATGTCCCGCCCCACACCGGCCCGCCGTCTGGTGTCAAAAACATCGTCAGCGGCCAGCCGCCCTGCTCGCCGAGCAGATGCAGCGCGTTCATATAAATCTGATCAATGTCAGGCCGCTCTTCGCGATCGACTTTGATCGACACGAACAGCTCGTTCATCACCGCTGCGGTCGCTTCATCCTCGAAGCTTTCGTGCGCCATCACATGGCACCAGTGGCAGGCGGCGTATCCAATCGACAGCAGAATTGGTTTGTTGCTGCGTTTCGCTTCGGCGAGTGCCTCCGGTCCCCACGGCCACCAGTCGACCGGGTTGTGTTGATGCTGCAAAAGGTAGGGGCTTGTTTCATCCGCAAGCCGGTTTTTGTGCGTCGCAGCATTTTTCATGTTGCACCCAATTTATTAATGATGCGGCGCACAAATTCGGCAGAGTCGACAGACAAATGTCGGCTCAAACAATTTCGGTTGCCTGCGAAGTTTCCCTCGAACAAATAAGCCATGCACCCTGAAGAGCAAACCATCTACGCACTCGCCTCGGGCCGACTGCCTTCGGCTATTGCGATCGTACGCATGTCGGGACCGAATGCGTCGCTTGCGCTGAAGTCGTTGTGTGGGCGATTGCCGTCGCCGCGTGTTGCGACTCTCGCGACATTGAAGGCGCATGACGGAAGCGCCATCGATGAAAGCGTCGTGCTCTGGTTTCCCGGGCCGCACAGTGCGACCGGCGAAGACGTCGCTGAATTTCAGGTTCACGGCGGCCGCGCAGTGATCACCGCTCTGTTCGATGCGCTCTCGCATATCGAAAATCTTCGTCCCGCCGAGCCCGGCGAATTTACGCGCCGCGCATTCGAGAACGGCAAGCTCGATCTGACCGAGGCCGAGGGTCTCGATGACCTCATTCACGCTGACACCGACAAGCAGCGCCGCCAGGCACTGCGGCAGCTCAAGGGCCTGCTGGGCGACAAGGCGGAAAACTGGCGCAAGCAGATCATCGACGCCTGTGCGCTTGTTGAGGCCGGAATCGATTTTTCGGACGAGGGCGATGTGCCGCAGGAATTGCAGGTGCATGCGCTGCGCAAGGTCGCCGTGCTGAAAAAAGAAATCGAAAAAACCCTTGGCGCATCGGCGCGAAGCGAACGCCTGCGCGAGGGGTTGATCGTCGCCATTGCGGGCCCGCCGAACGCCGGCAAATCGACACTGCTCAATCGTCTTGCGAAGCGCGACATCGCGATCGTTTCTCCCCACGCCGGCACCACGCGCGACGTGATTGAAGCGCATCTCGATCTCGAAGGTTATCCAGTGACGCTGCTCGATACCGCGGGCCTGCGTGAGACCGACGATCCCGTGGAGCAGGAAGGTGTTCGCCGTGCGCGTGAGCGAGCGGAGAATGCGGACCTCGTTCTGTGGCTTGTCGATGCCAACGATGCTTCTGAAAGACCGTCAACCAGCGAAAACAAAAATGACGCGCCGGTCTGGCTGGTTCGCAACAAGGTGGACCTGCTCAAAGGCTTGGACGAAGGAAGGCCATCGCAGTTCGCTATATCCGCTGAACGCGGCGAAGGCATCGCCGAACTCATCACCGCGTTGATCGATTATGCGCGGAATTATTTTGGAGCGGGCGAGGGCGCGCTGATCAGCCGCGAGCGGCACCGGACGCTTTTGCGCG
>JAIERI010000027.1 GCA_019747015.1 Xanthobacteraceae bacterium | reverse complement strand
AGACAAGTTCGCCATCATGGAACTGGATTTCATCACGGTGAAGGGCAAGAAGGAGCCCGAAGTGATCTATGCAATCGCGGGCCGGGAGGACATGGCGAAGTCGAGCCGGTTTCAGCATATCAGAAATCTGGGTATCGAGATGCTGACCTGCTACCGCAATCGCGATTGGGACGGGGCGCTGCTGGCTATCGAAAAAGCCCGCGCGGCCGACGACACGCATCGTTTCCGCCTACTCTACGATCTTTATTTCGAAAGGATCAAGGCTTTCCAGGAAACACCGCCACCGGCCGATTGGGATGGCGTGTTTGCGTTGACGACCAAGTAATTTATCTAAACAATCAATTCCAGATTGATCAGGCCGGCCGCCGCTTGAAATCAAACTGTACGAATTGTCCAGTCTCTTCGTGAAAAATGTTCGGTTGCAATCCGCGGAAAATATCCGGCATATCTGTCTAGCCCGTTTCAAATACCACCCGCCGCCGTTCGATTTGAGTCAGGCTTTTCTTGATGTCAGCAAACAAGATGACGGTGCGGTTCTGGGGTGTGCGCGGCAGTATCCCTTGCTCGGAGTTGGACACGCTACGTTACGGCGGCAACACCTCGTGCGTCGAGGTGCGCTGTGGCAAACATCTTCTGATTTTTGACGCCGGCTCGGGCCTGCGTCATCTCGGTATCTCACTGGCCAACGCGCACGACGTGACCGACATCGACCTGTTCTTCAGCCATTGCCATATCGATCATTTGATCGGCCTGCCGTTCTTCGCACCGATCTTCGACGCGGATCGCCGCATCCGTTTGTGGGCCGGTGGCCTCCAATCCTCCGGTGGATTGAAGGGTGCTATCGACAAGCTGATGAGCTTTCCTCTGTTTCCAATCGGCACCGATACGGCAAAGGGAATCGCGTCATTCGACGATTTCGCGCGCGGCGACGTATTGAAACCGCGCGACGGCATTGTTGTTCGCACGGCGATGCTCGATCACCCGGGCGGTGCGACCGGTTACCGGATAGAGTATGGCGGACAGGCGATGTGCTATCTCACCGACAACGATCTTGGCAACGGCGCGCCAGATCCGGCGATCATCGCGCTGGCGAAGAATGCCGCGCTCGTTATCACGGATGCGACCTATACCAATGCCGAACTTCCGGCGCATGAGGGCTGGGGCCATTCAAGCTGGCAGCAGGCGATTCGGTTCGCCGATGCGGCGAACGTGAAAACCTTGTGCCTGTTTCACCACGACCCCGATCATAATGATACAATGATGGACGATATCGCGGGGCAGGCGGCCAAGGTTCGCGCGGGCACGATTGTCGCGCGCGAAGGCCTGACAATTGACCTGTAAAGTCAGAGATTGGAAAACCGCAGATCCTGCGAGGTCCGCCGCAGCCGCCGAGTAAGTTCGCGCGCCAGATTGCCGAGAATGCGCGACGCCAGTAGAGGATAATCGTTCAACAGCATGTCGAACCCGGCCCGCGAGAGTTCGTAACAGACCACATCTTCGTCAGCTACGATGGTCGCCGACCGAGGTACCGATTCCACCAGGGCCATTTCGCCGACCGTGGTGCCGCGGCCGAGGCCCGCGATCCTGCGCTCCTCGCCATCATCGGTGGTGATCCGCACGCTGACACTGCCCTTCATGATCAGCCACATCCGGTCGCCGGCATCGCCCTCGCGGCACAGCGTCTGGGCACGTTTGAAGTCGCGGCGTGTTAGCACCTTCTCAAGTTCGGCCATTTCCTCGGCTGGCAGACCTTCGAAAAAGTCGATCTGGTCGAGAGGTAGGAGTGCAACATCGGTCCGTCCGCCTGCGGCGCGGTCGAGCAGATAGTCCTCGCTCCATTCAAGCGCCGTGTCGAGGTCTTGTGTTAGCGGCTGCAAATCGGGCCTGTTGCCGACGACATTGCCGATAATGGCGGCCGGTGTCGGCCGGACATTGCACAGAACCAGCCGTTTGCCGCAATCTCGGCTTTTGTCGAGCAGCCTGCGCAGAACATTGGCGCCGGAGACGTCGAGATCGGATATGCCGCGCATGTCGAGCACGACGATTTCCGCTTCATTGTAGAGCTGCTTGACCTTGCGCGCGATACTGTCGGCGTTGCCGAAGAACATCGCACCCTCCAGCTGAAGCACAACGCGCCGCGCCCCAAGATTTTGCAGCAGCTCCTGGTCCTCGGAAGAGCGAATGCGTTTGGAAAAAATGTCGCGGCCACGGAAGGTGCGGCGAATCAGCGGCCGGCTCATATTGATAATGAAAATCAGGCCGGACAGCAAAAATCCAACCACAACACCGGCGACCACGGATTTAAAGATTGTGAATCCCATCACAACCAGCACGATCATAAAATCGTTGATGGCGTGACGGCGCACCAGCGGCGTGTCCTTGCGCAGCACGTCGGCGATTAGTTCAATATTCCAGCGGTCGAACAGGATCACCCCGATCACAAGCAATACCGCGACGAACACAACGCGCGGCAATTCGGCAAGCATGCCGGATAAAAAGAAGGTGGCGACGACCAGGCTGAGTCCCGCGATGATCCCAGTAACGCGGGTACGGCCACCGAGCCGGTAGGCGATCAGCAGGGCGGAGGGGATCGCCGAACCGCCGACGCCTCCAGCCAGCGCCGCGACGCAATTCGCAATGCCCTGCGCCGACAGATCGCGCACCGGATGGATTTCAATGTCATCGAGATTTTGCGCGGCACGATAAGCCAGCAGGGATTCTACCGTGGAAATGATCGCAAGAACGATTGAGACGACCAGGATTTCCGGAAGCACCGATACCAGTGATGCATCAGGCTCGCGGATGATCAGCGGCAGCAAGGGCGAATCCGGCGGAAAAGTAATGTTCAGATTGCCGATGGTCGGACCAAGGTCGATCGGCAAAAGATCGGTAAGGAAAAAATACGCCGCCGTTCCGAAGAGGAAGCCGGCGAGCGAACCTGGAATTTTCCCGAAGGGAGCTGGCAGTTTCAGGCGTACGACAATCGCCGGATAGTTCAGAATCAACAGCGCCAGCAGCACCGCGAAGACCAGCATCGCGGGGTGATCCGGCCACATCACCGCGCCACCCCGGAAAAAGGGTTTGACCTGAGAGAGGATGGTCAGCGCACCAACCCCGTTAAGAAGGCCGGTCAGCACTGGATGCGGCGCGAACTTGATCACCCCAGCCACGCCGAACACGCCAAACAGGATTTGCCATATACCCGCAAATAGAAGACACAGCATCACGGCCGTGATGATCAGTGTGGGATGACCCGCAAACGCTGCATTGCCGACCAGCCCCGATGTCAGTCCGGCCTGAACCAGCGCCATGCTGACCCGGGCGGTGGTGATGATGAATGACGATGTCGCCAGGATCGCGCACAAGATGCCGACCACGGCGCCGCCATAGAGGCCCGCCGCCGCGCCGGCGGCAACATAACCCGGGCCGAGTGGGGCGTAGACCAGGAGGCCGCAGGCGGTGGAGAGAGGCAAACAGACGAGGCCGACCATCAGCCCCGCTCCGATCTCCGATGACCAATGCGGGGTTGCGCTTCGGGGGGTGGAGACGTCGGACACGCGTGTGGATTTCTCCAATTGGGCAGGGATCGGTGACCCTGCATAGCTGGTTGGGCTTCCAGCTAACAATCAATTTTATATGTGTTTATGACACCGTGTTGGACGACGCGTTTTCCTGTGCACGGCGTTTGGCTTCGGCGTCGATCGCCTCTGCAAGTTCTCGGTGGCGTCCCATCAGTGCACGAAAATCTACCAGATCAAGCACGAGAAGGGTGGATGAGGTGACGGTCATGACGGTTGCGGTGCGGAATTTTGCTCCTAGAAGAGCCAGTTCGCCGAAAAACGAACCTACTCCCAGCCGCACGCATTTGTTCGGCAGTTCGACCTCGACCTCGCCGGCAGCCACGAAATACATGCAGTCCCCGACCTGGCCTTGCCGGACGATCGTCGTGCGGGCGCGCATGTCGACCCGGCGCAGCACGCTGGTGACGTCGGCGAGCGTCGCTGGGCTGAGCGCCGCGAAAAAAGGCACTTTGCCGAGCGTCTCCCAGGTCTGGATGAAGTTGTGCCTGCGGTTTTCGGCGGCGAAGCCGGTCGCGAGAATGCCGGTCAACAACCCGAATACACCAAGACCGCAAATCATCAGGACGGCGGCGACCACCCGTCCGCCAACGGTCTGGGGCACGACATCGCCATAACCGGTCGTGGTCAATGTGACGACCGCCCACCACATAGCGGCCGGAACGCTACCGAAAACGGCGGGCTGGACGTCGCGCTCCAGCACATGGGCCAGGACAGCGGCAAAAAACAGCACGATCAGAAACAGGAAACACACGCTCGCGAGCGGGGCCGCCTCGCGCACGATGACGCGGCGAAGCTGGCGCAGTCCAGCAATATGCGGAGCAGGCTTGAGCAGCCAGATAATGGCCAGCAATGAAACTGATCTGAATTCGGCGCCCGTGAGGATTGCCAACGGCATGGCGAGGGCGCCGGCAGCATCGATTATGCCCTGACCGGATAAACTATAGGACCGCACCCGGCCGATCTGGGCGGCATGAACCAGCCGCACCAGCCACTCCCAGCAGAAGAAGACGACGCACAGAAACAGGACAATTTCGACCCACCATTTCTGCCCGTCAGGGTCGGCGGTCATCGCCGGGATCAGCATCGTCAAAAGGCCAGCCGCGACGGCGGCGTAGGTCGCACCTCTGCGCTCGCCGGCGGCGGTCCTGGCGGCGAAATCTGCAAGGGCGGTGGGCACCGGGTTTGACATCGATCGTTTGAACGGACCGGCCGAAGGCCCGGCCACTGGGATTTAAAGCATGTCCGGACGGCAACGTGCCCCTCCATGGGGCGTCCGTCAACGCGGATGGCGCGGCAGCGTTAAAGCGAAGCCATCCTCCGGGTGGACTCGGCGGTGACTTGCTCGTGACTTGTTATTGATGACTTGGACCCGGAAAACCGCTTCAATCGTCGGCGGAATCGTGGCTTAACGCGGCGTCGCGACGGACGGTCCCGCGTTGTCACAATACATTCATTCGCAGTCAGGTTGGCATCACATGGATATGTCAGGGATAGCGTCCGGCGCCGGAGGCCTGATCGCATCGGCGTTCGTCGTCGCCGGTTACACTATGCGGACAATGATTCCGCTGCGTATTTTCGGCATCATGACCAACGTCGTCCTCATCCTCTACGCGCTGCCGCACCACAACTACCCGATCGTGGCGCTCCACGCGATCCTGCTGCCGCTCAATGTCTACCGCCTGCGCGAAATGCTCATGCTGGTGCGCAACGTGAAGAAATCGGTCAATGGGAACCTGTCGATGGAATGGTTGCGGCCGTTCATGACCGAACGCAGACGCAAGGCTGGCGAGGTGCTGTTCTACAAGCACGAGACCGCCACCGAGATGTACTACATCGTCAACGGCCGCTTTCATCTTGTCGAATCCGGCATCGAACTTCCCGCCGGCGCCATCGTCGGCGAACTTGGCATGCTCTCGCCGAACAACAAGCGCACCCAGACCTTGGAATGCCTCGAGGACGGATTGGTCCTCAGCGTGACATACGCCAAGGTCGAAGAGCTTTACGTCCAGAACCCCGAATTCGGATTCTACTTCCTGAAACTTGTCAGTGCCCGTCTGTTTCAAAATGTCGGCCGGCTCGAGACGCAGCTTGCCGATCTGAAAGCACAGGCGGCGCTGTGAAACTTCCCGTCCCCCTCAGGCTTTTAAAGGAGCGCTATTTCGGCGAAGCCTCACGCAATGTCTGGGTCGCGCAAAACCGACTGGCAAGTCTCGCAGAGCGTCTGCCGCCCGAAGTCGCAAGCGTTGCGAGCGAGGCCGTGCCGATCCTGATCGACTATCAGGATCCGGACTACGCGCTTCTGTATCTCGACCGCATCGAGCGCTATCTTGGACCCGCCGGCGTCGACGCGCAGACACTTGCCGGCATCGCGCGGCGCATGCTGGCCCGGATGCAATATGAAGACCCCATCAGCGTCGCCAGAATCACGGTTCGGGAGGCCGGCGGCATGGCCGCGCTGCCTAATCCGTCTTTTGCTCCAGTCGCGCGAAAATTCCGCTGGGGCGAAATCGCCGCGCTGCTGCCGCCGAATGCCGCGGCTCAGGTGATCGACGCACTCAAGCTGTTGCGATGTCCCGACCGGACCTTGCTCATGCGTTTCAATGCTACCTGCAGGAGCGGGGTGTTGTGGCTGAAGGCATGGACCTTGTCGCAGCGGATGCGGCCCTTTTCGCAGCGTTTCGCAGCGGAGCGCTCATGGGTGGAGCGCTGGCTGCACATGATGGACCGCAGCCGCGCGCGACAGCCGGGCGCCACAATCGCCATCATTGAGACCGCCGATCTGATCGAAGGCAGCGGACTGGGCTACAACGCGGGTCTGAAAAAATGGAATCTGATCATCGACGATCTGGTCAAGCCGGTTTGCGACGGCGAATTGTCCGTACCCGACCTCGGCGAGGCGGTGCGGCAGGCCAGTCGCGCGGCAAAAGAGGATTCCGATGGCGTGCGGCTGCGGCAGGTGATAGCGGACATTGTCGCCAAGGCTTCGCCGGGCGACAATGCGCGGCTGGCCGGCTCTGCACGGATGAATTAAGGTCTTTCGCGCGCGATCAACGCAAGCGCTCGGATAACGGTGTCATGAACAATTTGCAGAACATATTTTCAAGGGCCAGAATTGCCGCGTTTTTAATGGGGATGGCCAGTCTGCTGGCATTTTCGGATAGCGCCTCGAGCGCGGATATTTACAAGCTCAGCAATAATCAGCGCATCTCGTGCAGCCGCGGCCTGACGGCGGGGAAATTGCAGAATATCGCCTGCAAATCCTACGCGTATGTTTTCAACACCCTGACCTCCGACTTCTATCGCTGTCAGGTCTCTGTCGGTGTGATGCGCGACGCAAAGCAGGTGCTCAAAAGCGACGCCGACGGCAAGTGCACGCCGCTCGGTCGCATCTTCCCGGCTGACTCGTCGTATTCATTCGACGCCACCGAAACCGAGCCGCCCAACACCAATTCATTTTTGGGGGCCGGCGGTACCGCAATCTGGGTCGCCGACGCGGCGGCGCTGAAGGTAAGGGGATGCATCCAGCTTGTTACCGGCGTCGGTCCGGACATGATGAATTGCGTCGATATGACTTTTGATACGCAAAAGTGATGGCGCGATAAAACGATGGTTTGATGGTGACCGCTTGCGATGCGGTTCGCATCATCGGGTCAGGTAAAGCAGCACGCAGATCAGCGCGATGGCGATGGCCGCAAGCACGGCCCAGGTCGACACACGAACCTGGCTGACAATCGCGCGCTTTGCTTCGTTCTCGGCAATCTTGTTGTCGATTTCCTTGTCTCGATCATCCATGCGTTGGCCATTCATGTTGCGATCGTCCAAGGCGCTTGCCCCGAAATTGTGAAGATCAGTTGCGACAATCCATTGTTGTAAATAGAGGCGTTAGCCGCCTGGCGTCGTAGTCATGTGTGCAGGAGGAAACAGCTGCTGCTTCATTCGTCCCGCAAAGAATGCCGCAGCACCCACCAACACCATTAACACCAGAACGACCGCGATGGCCTGCGGCGGGCGGCTGCACCATCGTATGAAATCCTGTATCGGCATCATCGCATCAAACTCCATCGGCCATGTCCTAGCATAAAACGGATGACGCAATCCAATCGTTGTGAAAGGGATTCGGAGTCTCACTGTCAAGAATTGACCGAATCTGAAGACGATGCATGATGCGCGGCGTGTCAGCGAAGGACGTTGCGATGGTTGCGTTCGTAAAAAAATTGTTTGCCAATGTGCGTATCGCGCGAATGAGCGACGGCAGGATCGTTCTCATTCGCGATCTCGGTCTGGTCAAGGGCGGCCGTGGCCTGCGCTGTCATGAGCGCCTCATCTAGATGGGACCGATCCAGATAATTTGTCTGGATCGGTCCCACCAGCAACCCCTTACGCCGCCGCGGCCTGTACCAGCCGGCTTGATTCACCCCGTCGATAAACCATCAACGTTGCGGCAAGACCGCATACCGCCGCGAACGTCATCCACAAGCCCGGCGCGGCCTTGTCGCCAGTGGCCTCGATCAGCGCCGTGCAGACCGCGGGCGTGAAGCCGCCGAACAATGCGGTCGCAAGACTATAGCAAAGCGAGAAGCCGACGGTGCGCACGCTGGCGGGCACAATTTCCGTCAACGCCACCACCATCGCGCCGTTATATCCGCCGTACAGAAAGGACAGCCACAACTCCACCATCAGCATGCGCTCGAACGAGGGATTTGCGACCAGCCACGACACGGCAGGATAGGCGGTGAGAATGGTGAGGACCGTAAAAGCGAGCAGGATCGGCCGCCGCCCGATGCGGTCGGACAGCGCACCTGTAACCGGCAGCCAGAACAGGTTCGATAGCGCCACGCAGAAAGTGACGATTAGCGAATCCGTGATCGACAGCTTCAGCACGCTCTTTCCGAAAGTCGGCGTGTAAACGGTGATCAGATAGAACGACACCGTGGTCATGACGACCAGCAGCATGCCGGCCACCACGATCTTCCAGTTCGAGGCGATCGATTTGTAGATTTCCGGCAAGGTCGGGTGATGCTTGCGCGCGAGGAAGACCTCGGTCTCCTGCAAGGAACGGCGGATGATGAAAATAAACGGCACGATCATCGAGCCGATGCAGAACGGGATGCGCCAGCCCCAACTCGCCACATCCTGCGGGGTCATCATGGTATTGAGCAAATAGCCGATGATGGCGGCGACGATGATCGCGACCTGCTGACTGCCCGACTGCCAGCTCACATAAAAGCCCTTCTGGTTGGGCGGCGCCATTTCCGACAGGTATACCGATACGCCGCCAAGCTCGACGCCGGCGGAAAACCCCTGAAGCAAGCGGCCGATCAAAACCAGAGCAGGGGCGGCAACGCCGATCGAGGCATAGGTCGGCACGAATGCGATGAGCACGGTGCCGATAGCCATAATGGCCAGCGTGACGATCAGGCCCTTGCGGCGGCCGACACGGTCGACATAGGCACCGAGGATGATTGCGCCGAGCGGGCGCATCAAAAAGCCGGCGCCGAAGGTCATGAAGGTCAGCAGCAGCGAAGCGACTTCATTGCCGGCGGGGAAGAACGCCGCCGCGATATAAGTTGCGTAGAAGCCGAACAGGAAGAAGTCGAACATCTCCAGGAAATTGCCGCTGGTGACGCGAAGCACCGCGGCCAGTTTCGACTGCGTGACTTTCTTTCCGGCTGACAAGGGACCGATTTCGGCGGTGGTCATGTGGCGTTCTCCCAGTAAGTTTTTTAGGGATACTGCGCCGGGTCTCGATGCCTCACAAGCACCATTCGCATTTTTGATATCCAACGAAGGTTCAGTTTCCCGACAAAACCCTGCAGGATGCCTGAACGGAAGTCACACCAGCGCGTTAGCATCACTCCACGGAGGATTTCAGGAAATGACCGACTCTCGCATTAAAGAACACATGGAAGTCATTGGCGCCGATGGCGTTCATGTCGGCACCGTCGATCGCGTGGAAGGCCATCGCATCAAGCTGACCAAGGCCGATAGCGGCATGGGCAGCCATAAGGGTCACCATCATTACATCGATATCGGCCTTGTCGCCGATGTCGAAGGAAAGAAGGTCCGGCTCTCGGCCAACGCCAATGTCGCCGTGACGTTTGAGGAAGAAGGCTCGTCCAGGACGGCGTGAACGGCATCTGCCGCAAGCGCTGCGCCGCAATGATTGATCACACCGGCATTGGTGTTGCGGATGTCGTACGGTCCGCCGTCTTTTACGACGCGGCTCTGGGCGCATTTGGCATGCGCAGGGTTGTGGAGCTTAAAGGTGACGGTACCGAATACGACGGGATCGCTTACGGCACGGACTATCCGGTGTTCTGGATCGACCGCTTTCATCCACATGGTGTGAAGCAACACACCGCCTTCAAGGCCAGAAGCCGCGCGGAGGTCGACGCCTTTCACGCGGCGGCGCTAAAGGCCGGCGGCACCGATAACGGGGCGCCTGGACTTCGCGACACGGCCAAAGGCTATCCTCCGGGCTATTACGCCGCCTTTGCCCTCGATCCTGACGGCAACAACATGGAGGGCGGTGTTCCGTCGAGCTAGGGACTGACGATTGATGAGTGGGCGCGCAATCGGCAATGTCGCAAAAATTGGCGTTCAATGGCGGAAGGGGTGAGATTCGAACTCACGGTACCCTTGCAGGCACGGCGGTTTTCAAGACCGCTGCCTTAAACCACTCGGCCACCCTTCCATAGGCCTGTCATGGGGGAGCGCGGCCGCCATTGCAAGCGTTTCGGCACGCCAGATTTGCGGTCAATGCGATGGGAAGCGGTGGCCGGCGGCACCACGCCATCCCCAGAAAACCGCGCCACCTCACGCCTCCGTTATTCAAAAAGCAACCTGCGGTTTACCAGTTCCACCGGAACCCCGTTTCCTCCGTGACCGCAGTGGTTTATGCTGCGCCGCAGTCAGGGGACCATCGACCTTTCAGGTGATGGACTGCGCGATCGGTATTGGGAGCGAATGGGGTTTCTCACATCGAAGTCGGACAGACCAAGCCATCGCTTGTGGATGGCCGCCGGCGCTTGCCTGTTGCTTGCCAATTGCGCGTCGTCCGACAAATTCTCTAGCCGGGTCGATCCAAAATATGGCGTCTCGTCGAGTCCCCGCGTGGTCGAATTCGACCAGCCGGTGCCCAAGGGTGGCGGCACCTATCGCGTCGGCAAACCCTATGTGGTCGGCGGCAAGACTTACGTTCCTGAAGAAGACACCAACTACCGCGCAGAGGGCCTTGCCTCCTGGTATGGCGATGATTTTCACGGCCGGCTGACCGCCAATGGCGAAGTGTTCGACATGACCTCGCTGACGGCGGCACATCCGACACTGCCGCTGCCGTGTTATGTCCGCGTCACCAATATGAGCAACGGCAAGTCGCTGATCGTGCGCGTCAACGATCGCGGGCCTTATCATGGCAACCGCGTGCTCGACGTCTCGCATCGTGCCGCGACCTTGCTGGATTTCCAGAACAGCGGCATCGCCCGCGTGCGAGTGGAATATGTCGGCCGCGCGCCACTTGAGGGATCGGACGACACACAGCTTGTCGCGACGCTACGCACCAATGAACCCGCGCCCGCGCCCTCGGGCGTGCGTATCGCGTCCGCACGTTCGTTCGTTCCCGAAATGCCGGCGGGGCGCCGGACGTGGCGCGGCGATGTTCCGATGCCGATGGAACGGCCTTATTCGCTCGGCAACACCCCGGAAGATGCCGCCTCTGCCGGCCCAAGTGAAGTTTCTTCCCGGCGTGTAGCGAGGGCAGGGCGCAGTGATGATTCCGGCGCGTCAGCGGATGCGAGCGCAAACGTGGCGCTCTACCGCCCCGTCAGCAGCTATGCGCCTGGTGGCGCCGATGCGGTCGGCAATCCGCTCTCCGCGCGTGGTCTTTATTAGGCCCGTCATCAGGTTCACCGGCCGGACCCGATCGCCGCGATATTCCCCTGAACGCGCCTAAATTCGCCGAAATGCCCACGTTGTTCGGGCCAGTTTCAACTGTTACAACGCCATCTTCAGGGATCGAAGCATGGCATTATTCTCTTTAAGGTCCTTCCGGACGGTGTGGCCGCGCCTACATCACTGGCGCGCTGTTTTGGCCGTCGCGCTTATGGCCGGACTTGCGGCTTCCCACCTTGCGCTTGCCGCCAACAACAGCGTGCAGGGCGCGAAGAAGGATGAAGGCGGGCTCGATATCGACGCCCCGACCGCGATCCTGATCGAAGCCCAGAGTGGCAGCGTGCTGTTCGAGAAAAACGCCGACCAGTTGATGCCGCCGTCGAGCATGATGAAACTGATGACGGCGGAAGTCGTCTTCAACGCACTCGCCAAGGGCGACATTAAGCCCACCGATGAGTACCGCATCAGCGAGGGCGCGTGGCGCAGGGGTGGCGCGCCATCGGGCGGCTCGACCATGTTCGCGGTGCTGAACAGCCGTGTCAGCGTCGACGATCTGCTGCATGGCGCGCTGATCCAGAGTGGTAACGACGCCTGCATCGCTCTCGCCGAAGGCATAGCCGGAAACGAGAATGAGTTCGCCGCGACGATGACGAAGCGGGCGAGGGAACTTGGCCTGACACGCTCGACCTTCGGCAATTCGAACGGTCTTCCGAATCCGGCCAACAAGATGTCGGTGAGGGAATTGGGCAAGCTCGCGCGCCACATCATCCTGACCTATCCCGAGTACTATAAAATCTTCGGCCAGCGCGACTTCACCTGGAACAAGATCAGCCAGCAGAACCGCAATCCGCTTCTGACCATGCTCGACGGTGCTGACGGCCTGAAGACCGGTTACACCAAGGAGGGTGGCTACGGCATGGTTGGCTCCGCCGTGCAGAACGACGTGCGCCTGATTGTCGTCGTCAACGGTCTTGACGATCCAGACGATCGCGCTGCCGAGGCGAAGCGGCTGCTGGAATGGGGCTTCAAGGGCTTCGAAGAGCGTCCGCTGATCGAGGCGGGCCAGACTGTCGGTTACGGCAAAGTCTTTGGCGGCGATAGCGGCTCGGTGCGTTTGACGACATCCGGACCGGTCAAGGTAATGGTGCAAAAGAACGGGTCTGAAAAATTGACGGCACGCGTGGTCTATCAAGGTCCGATTCGCGCGCCGGTCGAAGCCGGACAACAAGTCGGCTCGTTCAAGGTCTGGCGCGGCGGCGCCCTGGCGGTCGAAGCGCCGGTCTACACTGCAGAGGCAGTTGGCGTGGGCTCGACCGCGCGACGGGCAATGGATGGCGTTGCGGAACTTGTCATCGGACTTTTCCGCGCCGGCGCGGAAAAACTGTAGCGATGCCCAGTGCAGCCGCAAAAAAACGTACGGCAGGACGCTTCATCACCTTCGAGGGTGGCGAAGGATCGGGCAAATCCACCCAGATTCAACTTCTGGCCGACCGATTGAACAATTCGAACCTGCGCACCATCGTCACACGCGAACCGGGCGGATCGCCGGGCGCGGAGATTGTCCGCCATCTTCTTCTGTCCGGCATGGGAAAACTTCTCGGCGCGGAGGCTGAAACCCTGCTGTTTGCCGCTGCGCGCGACGACCATGTGCATCAGGTCATCAAACCCGCGCTTGAGCGCGGCGTCTGGGTGCTGTGCGATCGCTTCACCGATTCCACACAGGTGTATCAAGGCGAGCTTGGCAACGTGAACCCGGATCTGATTCATGCGATGGAACGCGTGACCATCGGCAATCTGAAACCAGATCTGACACTGATCCTCGACGTTCCGGTTACGGTCGGTCTTCAGCGCGCGATCAATCGCCGCGGCGACGCAGTCGCCGATCGCTTCGAGCAGGAGAGTCTCGAATTTCACGAAACGCTGCGTGAGTCCTACTCTCAACTCGCAGCCGACAATCCGGCGCGATGCGTTCTCATCGACGCCAATACCGATCCCGACACCGTCGCTGCGCGGATATGGGAGGCCGTACGCGAACGCCTGTTCTCCACCGCCGCCAATGAGACCGTTCGCGCATGAGCGAACGTAGCGACGAGATTGAAAGCGCCATTCCGGCTCCGCGCGAGACATCCTTTTTTTATGGACACACCGCCGCCGAAGCGACGCTGTTGTCCGCCTATAAGAGCGGTCATATTCCCCATGCCTGGCTGATCGGCGGCGCGCAGGGCATAGGCAAGGCGACACTGGCCTACCGCATGGCCAAATTCGTGCTGGGACATCCGGATCCATCCTCGGTGGATGTGCAGAGTGCTGCGAACCTGGATGTCGCTCCGGATAATATCGCCGCGCGAAAAGTTGCGGCCGGGAGCCACGGCGGGTTACTGACGCTTGCGCGCACGCTCAATGAGAAGGGCGTCCTGCGCAGCGTCATTACCGTCGATGAATCACGCGAAACGATTCCATTTTTTGGCTCGACGGCGGCGATAGCTGGCTGGCGCATCTGCATTGTCGACACGGTCGATGAACTCAACGCCAACGCTTCCAATGCACTTTTGAAAATCCTGGAGGAGCCGCCGGCGCAGTCGCTGTTCTTCCTCGTCAGCCATGCGCCCGCGCGTGTACTGGCGACAATCCAGTCGCGCTGCCGCAAATTAATGCTGCGCCCTTTGTCCGCCGGCGATGTTCTGCGTGCTGCGGCACAGGCAACGCAAACAAGCCCGCCCGATCCTGCTTTACGTGAAGCGTCGGAGGCGGCCGATGGCAGCGTTGCCCGTGCGCTCGCTCTGCTGGACGGAGAGGCGCTCGGTCTGCAACAGCGCACGAGTGCCTTGCTCGAGAGCCTGCCGCATGTCGATCCGCGCGCGTTGCATGCGCTCGGCGATGCCTTGCCGCTCAACGACCGTGTGGCGCTGCGAACTTTCATGGACACCATCGACCGCTGGCTGACCGCGCATCTGCATGCGCCGGATGTGCAGGCGAATTTGCCGCGCCTTGCGCGGCTGGCGCAGGTGTGGGAAAAGATCAACCAATCCGCGCGTGAGACCGAGGCCTTCAATCTGGAGAGAAAACCGCTGGTTTTCTCGGTATTTGGACTGCTCGCGGAAGCCACGATGGGTTCTCAGCCGCAGGCCTCTTAAATAGGACATCTGTTGCCATCGCTTGCATCACATTTTGTGATAGCGACCGGCATTGCGGTTAGCAGTTTCAAGGAAGCGTGATGGCCAAAGCCAGCAAAAAATCCGTCAAGAAAAGCAAGAAGAAGGCCGTGAAAAAGGCTGGCAAGCCGGCCGGTGCGCGCGCGGCGAAAAAGAAGCGCGCGAAGGCACCCGCCGCGACGAAAGCCAAAGCAAGTAAAAAGCCAGGCAAGAAGACAGCGGAAAAAACCGCCAAGAAAGCGTTCGCCAAAAAGACTCCAGCAAAGACAGCATCGAAAAAGCCATCCGCAAAATCCGGCACGCCAAAGACGGTCAAACCGGCGGGGAAGGGCGGCACGCCGGCGCGCACCCGAGACGCATTCTACATCACGACCGCGATCGCCTATCCGAACGGTGTGCCACACATCGGCCACGCCTATGAAGCCATCGCCACTGACGCGTTGGCGCGCTTCCAGCGGCTCGACGGCAAGGATGTCTTCTTCCTGACCGGTACCGACGAGCACGGCCAGAAAATGATTCAGACCGCGCAGAAGGAGAGCATGACGCCGCTCGATCTTGCGACTCGCAATGCGCAGCGTTTCATGGAGATGGACCGGCGGCTGAACGTGTCCTACGACCGCTTCATCCGCACTTCCGAATCTATCCATCATAAATCCTCCCAGGCGATCTGGGAGCGGATGGAGAAGAACGGCGACATCTATGAAGACACTTACGCGGGTTGGTATTCGGTACGCGACGAGGCCTATTACGCCCAGGACGAAACTACCGTCGGCGAAGACAACGTGCGCTGCGGCCCGCAAGGCACGCCGGTCGAATGGGTCGAGGAGAAAAGTTATTTCTTCAGACTGTCGGCCTATCAGGACAAGTTGCTGTCGCTCTACAAAAACCAGCCGGATTTCATCGGCCCGGACTCGCGCAAGAACGAGATCGTCTCCTTCGTCAAAGGCGGATTGAAGGATCTGTCGATCTCGCGCACCACTTTCGACTGGGGCGTGAAGGTGCCGAACGATCCCGAGCATGTGATGTATGTGTGGGTCGATGCGCTGACAAACTACATCACCGGCGTCGGATTCCCGGATGAAAAAGACCCGGACTGGCACTACTGGCCGGCCGACGTACACATCATCGGTAAGGATATCATCCGCTTTCACGCGGTGTATTGGCCCGCATTCCTGATGTCGGCCGGCATTGCCTTACCGAAACGAGTCTTTGCCCACGGTTTTCTGTTCAGCCGCGGCGAAAAGATGTCGAAGTCAGTCGGCAATGTCGTTGATCCGTTCAATCTGGCGGATCAGTACGGCGTCGATCAGCTGCGCTATTTCTTTCTGCGCGAAGTGCCGTTCGGACAGGACGGCAATTACAATCACGAAGCCATTGTGGCGCGCACCAACGCCGATCTCGCCAACGATCTCGGCAATCTGGCGCAGCGCTCGCTATCGATGATCGGCAAGCAATATAGCGGTGTGCTACCGGAGCCGGGCGCGTTCAGCGACAACGACAAGGCCATTCTGGCGCAGACGGATGCGATGCTGGGGCAGACACGTGTCGCGATGGCAACGCAGCAGATTCATCAGGCGCTGAACGCGATCTGGGCCGTGGTCGCCGAAGCCAACCGATATTTTGCCGGCGAGGCGCCATGGGCTCTGGCGAAGACCGATCCGCAGCGCCAGAAGACGGTGCTGTATGTTACCGCTGAGGTGGTTCGCCAGATCGCAATTCTCGCGCAACCCGTCATGCCCGATGCAATGGAAAAACTTCTCGATATTCTGAGCATCGCGCCAGACGCGCGCAATTTCGCCGCGCTTGCCAGCCGCATCAAGCCCGGCGTGCAGTTGCCTCCACCCGCGCCGATCTTCCCGCGCTACGTTGAACCCACCGAGACCACAGCAGCGAAAGCCTGATGCTCGTCGACAGTCATTGCCATCTCGATTTTCCGGACTTCGCCGATGACCTCGACGCCATCGTCGCGCGCGCGGAGCAGGCGGGGATCGAGCGCATGGTCACAATCTCAACGCGGGTGCGGCGCTTCGCGGCGTTGCAGGCGATTGTCGAGCGTTTTCCAAATGTGTATTGTTCGGTTGGCACCCATCCGCATCAGGCCGTTGAGGAAGACGGCATTCCCGCCGATGAGTTGATCGCGCTGACCAACCATCCCAAGGTGGTGGCGCTGGGCGAGGCGGGGCTGGATAATTTCTACAAGGATGGTTCTCCCGAGGCGCAGGAGCGGGGCTTCCGCGCCCATATCGCCGCAGCGCGCGCGACCGGACTGCCTCTGGTCATTCACACCCGCGAGGCAGACGAGGCTTGCGAGCGCATTCTTGAAGATGAAATGGCAAAGGGGCCGTTCCGGGCGGTGCTGCATTGCTACACTGGTGGCCGCAAGCTGGCATTGAGAGCCATCGACCTTGGGTTGTCTATCTCCTTCACCGGCATTCTAACCTTCAAAAACTCGCAAGCCATTCGCGACATTGCCGCCGAATTGCCAGCCGACCGGATCATGGTGGAGACGGATGCGCCGTATCTGGCGCCCGGAAAATATCGCGGCAAACGCAACGAGCCGTCTTTCGTGATTGAGACCGCGAAGGTGCTGGCGGACACGCGCGGCGTGTCGTTTGAGGACATCACGCGGCAGACAACCGACAACTTCTACCGTCTGTTCGACAAGGTGCCGCGAGGCAGCGCGAAGGCCGCATGAGTGTTACGCTGACCATACTTGGCTGCGGCTCATCGGCCGGCGTCCCACGTCCGGCGTTCGGGTGGGGCGCGTGCGATCCGGCCAATCCGAAAAATCGCCGCCTGCGCTGTTCGCTGATGGCCGAGCGGCACTCAGGCGAAGGCGTCACACGCATCATCATCGACACCTCGCCGGACCTGCGCGAACAATTGCTCAATGCCGATGTTGATCACATCGACGCGGTGTTTCTCACCCACGAGCATGCCGACCAGACCCATGGCATCGACGATCTGCGCTCGGTCGTGCTGCACCAGCATCGCCGTATCCCGACCTATTTCAACGAGTCGACCGCGAAGGACGTCGCGCTGCGCTTTGCCTATTGCTTTGTCTCGCCGCCGGGCAGCGACTATCCGCCGATTCTGGATCGTTGTTCGGTCGAAGCGGGAGACGCCACAACCATCAGGGGGAAGGGCGGCGTACTCACCCTCACCGCATTTGCTCTGCAGCACGGCAACATTCCCGCGCTCGGCTATCGCATCGGCGACGCTGCTTACACGCCCGACCTCAACGGAATCCCGCGTGAAAGCTGGCACGCGCTGGAAAACCTCGATCTGTGGATCATCGACGGACTGCGCTATGCGCAACATCCCAGCCATTTCAGCATCACGGATGCGCTGTCGTGGATTGAGCGTTTCAAGCCGAAGCAGGCGATCATCACCAACCTGCATTCAGATCTGGATTACGAGGTGCTGCGCAAGCAATTGCCGCCGGACATCGAGCCTGCGTTCGACGGCATGAAACTGACGCTCAGTTAGACGAGCGTCGCCTTCAGGCAAGAATAGCCTTGGTCGACTGCACGCGGTCGCGCAGGATGAACTTCTGGATCTTGCCGGTCGATGTTTTCGGGATCGGCCCGAACACTACGGATTTCGGCGTCTTGAAGCCTGGCATGCGTTCGCGGCAGTAAGAGAGGATTTCGGCCTCGGTTGCGCTGACATTGTCCTTCAACTCAACGAACGCGCAGGGGACTTCGCCCCATTTACCGTCGGGCTTGGCCACCACCGCGGCGAACAGCACTGCCGGGTGTTTGTAGAGCACGTCCTCGACCTCAACCGACGAGATGTTTTCACCTCCGGAAATGATGATGTCCTTGGACCGGTCCTTGATGATGACATAACCGTCGGCATCGAGCACACCGAGATCGCCGGTATGAAACCAGCCGCCAGCAAAGGCGTCCCTGGTGGCCTTCTCGTTCTTCAGATAGCCCTTCATCACGATGTTGCCGCGAAACATTACCTCGCCAATGGTCTCGCTGTCACGCGGCACGGGCTTCATTGTGTCCGGATTTAAAACCGTGACCGATTCTTGCAAATGATAGCCAACGCCCTGACGCCGCTTGAGCTGCGCACGATCTTCAACGCTGAGCGCGTCCCAATCGCCTTGCTCGGCGCAGAAGGCTGCGGGGCCGTAGGTTTCGGTGAGGCCGTAGACATGTGTCAGCTTGATTCCGATTTTTTCCGCACCCGCCAGCACGGCCACCGGCGGCGCGGCGCCCGCGATCAGCCCGACGACATGGCCATTAGCTTTGGCAGGCCGCGCGTCCGGTGCATTAATGAGCGTGTTGTAGACGATCGGCGCGCCGCTCATATGGGTGACGTGGTGCCGCGCGATCAGCGCAAAGATTTTCGCCGGATCGACCTTGCGCAGGCACACATTGACGCCGGCGGACGCGGCGATGGTCCAAGGAAAGCACCAGCCGTTACAATGAAACATCGGCAGCGTCCAAAGATAGATCGGATGAGGTCCGAGATTTGCGGCGAGGCTGTTGCTGATGGCGTTCAGATACGCGCCGCGATGATGCGTCACGACGCCTTTGGGATTGCCGGTCGTGCCGGAGGTGTAGCTCAGCGCAATCGCGTCCCATTCGTCCTGCGGCAACACAAAGGAAAAGGACGGGTCACCCGATGCGACAGCGGCCTCATATTCGATCTCGCCGACGCGACTGCCGCCGCTGAACGCGGCGTCGTCAACATCAACCACCAGCGGTTTTGGCGTTTTCATCAGCTTGAGCGCGTCGGCGATCACAGCGCTGAATTCGGGATCGACCAGCAGGATTTTCGCGCCGCCATGCTCCAGCATGAAGGCGATGGTTGGCGCGTCAAGACGGATGTTGAGTGCGTTAAGGACGCCGCCAGTCATCGGGACGGCAAAGTGCAACTCGTTCATTGCCGGCACATTCGGCAGCATCGCGGCTACCGTGTCGCCACGTCCGATGCCGTGCCGCGTGAGCCAGGACGCGAAACGCTTGCAGCGCTCGTAGATCTGGGTCCAGGTGAAGACGCGGTTCTCATAGAGGGGTCAGGACATAGAACGGGCACAGATATACGCTAAGCGTCTCTGCGCGCACTTATGGGTCGACTCTATGCGTC
>JAIERI010000180.1 GCA_019747015.1 Xanthobacteraceae bacterium | reverse complement strand
CAGCGACTGCCAGTTGTTCGGCCCCTCATTGAAGATGATGTAGAACGAGGCCAGCGCGAGCAGACCCGCGAATGTCGATTCGGCAATCGGATGCATGCCTGTTGTGGTCTTCGGTGTGTTGATCAGCGCCAATGCCAGAAATGGCGCGACGGCAATGGTCAAGGCCGCGAACGGGAAATCTCGGTAACGCGGATCGAACACGAAACCGAGCGCAGTTTCAGTCGCAATCAGCACGATGATGATGAGCGCGAGTCCAAGAACGCGCTGCGAGCGCGAGGACGTGCGATCCTCGACCGGGCCGATCAGATCGAGGAAGACCGGCAGACCGCGGCCCGACATGAACGCAATCGAAGCCAGCACCGGCGTTGCAAGCGCGGCGGTCAGCAGTAGCAGACCATGCGTCCATCCGCCAAATCCGATACTCTCGATCACCACTTTCTCGACGGCGAGGCCTGCAAGCGCGCCACCAACGGTGGCGGATAAGGCGACGGCCAGCCATGACACCAGACGCGGCGACCATGGCTTGCGGCGCAGTGTCAGCAGCGCCGCGCCATAGATGGCGATGCAGAGCGCAAGACCGCCCGCCATCTGTAACTTCCAAAACGGATGATTTGTGACGGGCTCGCCCGGCGGATATTTCAGCGCGCGCGGGTCGGAGGTCAGCAGTCCCCAATAACCGCCGACGGTGCCCTCGAGCTGACGTTTCCACGGCTGGTCATAGGCCTCGATCAGATTGACGCGGAATTTTTCCTGTCGCGCCAGTTCGAGGATTTGCGACACCACCAGCGCCTGATTGGCACGCGACGGCAGCGCGCCTTCCCGCATGCGTCCAGCGCTCGGCCAGCCGGTTTCGCCGACCAGAATTTCCTTGTTCGGAAACGCCACCGCCATGCGTTTGCGGATCGAATCGACATGTGCCGCCGCGTATTTGGCACGGACCGGGAAGTCCTCCCAGAACGGCAGGATGTGGATGGTGACGAAATCCACTGCGTCATAGACATCGCGGTTGCGCAGCCAGTATTCCCACACATCGGCATAGGTGACGGGGATACCAGCCTTCGCTTTCACCTGGCGGATCAAAGCGACGAGGTCGCTAGACGTCATCTCGCCGCGCAGCAGGACTTCGTTGCCGACCACCAGCGAGTCGATTGTGTTGGGATATTTCTTGACCAGACCGACCGCGATATCGATTTGCAGGCTGTTCTTCAGGCGATTGCTGCCGAGCCAGATACCCTGAATGACCTTCAGTCCGACTTTGGCGGCTTCCCCCGGCACCTGATCGAGACCCACATCGACCGAATAGGTACGGATGCAGCCGGTGACCTTCGCCAGTTCCGCCAGATCCTCAGCGATCTGCTCGGCCGACACATGCAGCGTCGGATCGAGCGGCGTCTGCACGCCGCGGAACGGCGTATAGGAGACGCATTCCAGCTTCTGGCTCGGATCGATCGGCGCACGCGCCAGCGTCACCGGTCTGGCAAACCATAGCCAGATGCCGACGATGATGCAGAGCGAGGTGAGAAGCAGCGCCAGCGGGATGCGAAGCGAAATGGTTCCGTCCTCCAAACCCGTCGATTAGCCGCTCGGCGCGGCGATGCCAAGAGCTGGCGCGCCACAACGGGCGTCTTCCGCCCCGCCTATACCAAAATCTACGACAATTCTCCGCTCGCTGGACAAAACCCAAAATGTCCGTCATGGGATTCCGTGCTGAAACCGCAGCGTCGTTCCCGCCGCAATGGGGACGAATTCGGACGGCAAAGAACATGAACGGCAAAGAATATGGGCCGCAGTTTGTTGCTGACGACTTTTGTCGCAGGCGCGGGCCGATTGCAAACCGGCGTTTTGCAGGTGAAGGTCGATTGCAGGGAGGCTGGTTTGCACACAAACTGCACGGGGCTGTCGGCGCCCTCAACAAAACTGGTCTAAACAGACCTGCGAACCAGAACAGACGTCCGAGCTGAAACAAACTTCCATCGGGGATTTCATGCGCCGTTTTCCGTCCAGCTTCAGTGTTGCGGCTTCTTGCCTCATCCTGTCCGCCACCGTCCTGACGATTTGTATCGGCGCAGCATCCGCGCAAAGCGGCGATCCGCGCGCGCTCGATCAAAAACAGGTTCCTCCCGTCGCCGCGGACGCCACGAAGGACAGCCAGCGCAAGACCGACGAATTCGTCGAGGCGGCGCAGGCGATCAACGGTCCGGCCGGCAATCCGGAATGCGTCTGGCTTGGCCGCAGGGTCGTTAATCTGATGTGGCGCGACGACCTGGACACTGCGTTCCGCCATCTCGATCTTTACGATCGCTTTGGCTGTCCGGGCGGACACGTGCAGGCGACGTTCCGCTGCCTGGTTCGATTCGGCGGACAGATCGACAACAAGATTGCCGAAACACTTAACAGCCGCATCCAAGCCTGCTGGATCAATCCGAACGCGCAGCCGCAGGCCAACGGCGCCATGCCACCAGCGCCTGCCCCGGCTGCTCCCGCCGCACCGGCTCCTCAGGCCGCGCCGAAGTAAGCCGCCGCGTCAGCAAAAATGGCAATCCTGCGGGATATTTTGTCGAAATGATGAGTCGGGCGTACAGCGCCCTGAAAACGCCATCGCGTCATACCAGATGTTAAATCGCGTGGCATAAGCTGGTGGGCTTGGATAAGCTCCTCTGGCTTCGCCTTGGTCGAGCCTAGGGACGGTCTCGTCACCATCTGCTACGTTTACCTGCCACGTTGGTCCCGGATGGTCTTGTTGGGATGCGCCGCGTCGTCGCTGTCTTGATCTGTGTCACCGCACTTCACGCCGCTTTGTGGGGCGTTTTGCGGGACAAACAGAGCGCCCCAGACTTCCGAGGAATTCTACCCAGTGTGTCCTACGCCCCCTTCGAGGGGACCGGGCATCCCGACATCGACAACATTCCGAGCGCCGAGAAAATCCGCGCCGATCTGAAAAAGCTCGCGCCGCTGACGAAGGCGATTCGCCTTTACTCCTCGACCGGAGGCGTCGAACTGGTCCCGCCGATCGCGGCAGAGTTCGGCCTGAAAGTCACGGTCGGCGCCTGGATCGACAAGAATCCGGACCGCAATGAGCGCGAAATCGCGGCGGCGGTCGACCTTGCCAAACACAACAGCAACGTCATCGGCGTCGTGGTCGGCAACGAGGTGATCTACCGCGGCGAGCAGAAGGTCGACGATCTGATCGACTACATTCAGCGCGTGAAGCGGCAGGTCAATGTCCCGGTCACCACGGGCGAAATCTGGAACATCTGGCGCGACAATCCGCAGCTTGCCTCATCAGTCGATTTCATCGCTGCACACGTGCTGCCCTATTGGGAAAACTTCTCCGCCAGTCAGGCCGTCGATCAGGCGATGGTCCTGTACCAGCTGCTGCGCGACGCCTTTCCGGGCAAGCGCATTGTGATCGCCGAATTCGGCTGGCCGAGCGGGGGCTATAATTTACGCCGCGCCGATCCCGGCCCGTTCGAGCAGGCCTCGATCCTACGAAACTTCGTGACCCGCGCCGATGCTGTGGGAATGGATTACAATATCGTCGAAGCGATCGACCAGCCTTGGAAGTTTAATGAAGGCGGTGTAGGGCCATACTGGGGTATTCTTAATGCAACACGCGAACCGAAATTCTCCTGGACCGGCCCCATCGTCGATCCGGATTACTGGAAAATCGCACTGATCGCCCTTCTCGTGGGCATCCTGATGTCGCTGCCGATCCTCCGCCTTGCCCATCCGAGCGTCATACAAACGCTGGTTCTGGCTGCCGCGGCCAATGCGGTCGGCGCCTGGGTTGCCACCATCTTTGCCTACTGGAACGGGCATTATTTCGTGTTCGGCTCGGCCTTTGCGCTGGGGCTCGGCATTGTCCTGCTGGTGCCTCTGATTCTGATTGCGATGGCACGCGTCGACGAAATCGCCACCGTGGCATTCGGCCAGCGCCCGCAGCGGCTAATCGCCAAACCTCTGCCCGCACTTGCCGACGGGATGTGGCCGAAAGTGTCGATCCACATTCCGGCCTATCGCGAACCGCCTGAAATGCTCAAAGAGACCCTCGATGCGGTCGCGCGGTTAGACTATCCGAATTTCGAATGCGTGGTCATTATCAACAACACGCCTGACCCAACCTTCTGGCAGCCGATCCAGGATCACTGTCGCGCGCTCGGCGAGCGCTTCATATTCATCAACGCGGAGAAGGTGCAAGGCTTCAAGGCCGGCGCGCTGAAGATCGCGATGGCGCGCACCGCGACCGACGCCGAGATCATCGGCATTATCGACGCCGACTATGTTGTATCGCCGAACTGGCTGAGAGATCTGGTGCCGGCCTTCGCCGACCCGCATGTCGGTCTTGTGCAGGCGCCGCAGGATCATCGCGACGGCGACCGCTCGCTGATGCACTACGCTATGAATGGCGAATATGCCGGCTTCTTCGATATCGGCATGATTCAGCGCAACGAAGCAAACGCGATCATCGTCCACGGTACGATGTGCCTCATACGCCGCGCGGCGATGGACATGGCGGGCGGCTGGGCTGGCGACACCATCTGTGAGGACACCGATCTTGGCCTTGCCATTATCGAACAGGGCTGGACCACACATTACACCAACACCCGTTATGGCTTCGGCCTGTTGCCCGACACCTATGAAGCCTTCAAGAAACAGCGCCACCGCTGGGCCTATGGCGGCTTCCAGATCGTCAAGAAGCACTGGCGGCGTTTCCTGCCCGGCGCGACGCGGCTGTCGCCTGACCAGAAGCGTGAATTCGCGCTCGGCTGGCTGAACTGGCTTGGCGCCGAAAGCATCGGCGTGGTGGTCGCGATCCTCAATCTGATCTGGGTGCCGATCGTGTCGTGTGCCGATCAGGATGGGGCAGATGCTCGGCGCGATGATTACAGCGATGTCGGTGCAATGGACGGTGTCGCGCGCGGTTGCGAACGGACTGATCACCGATCATCTGCCGTTCGCGCGGACCTCAAAGGGCGGACTGTCACTGATGTCTGTCGAATTCCAGGCGTTCTGGGAAGCGGTGATCGGTGCGCTGCTGTTGATCGGCGCGGTGGTGCTGGTCGTATTCAACATCAAGCAGGTGCGTGAGGTCTACATCTTCGCGGTGGTGCTGGTTCTCGAAAGCCTGCCGTTCCTCTCCGCGGTCGGAATCGCGATTTTGGAAAACTCTCGCATCAACACATTCGCATTCTGGCAAAACTCCAGCACGCGCGCGGCCGAACTGATCGGCCTTCGCCGCACCGCTCTGCCGAGCGTGCAGCAAACCGCAGCATCCGACGTGCGTCGGATATCCGCCGAATGAGATGAGTTGATGCGCGGCGCGCACGCGGCGAAGTTGCTGCGGTGATGATGTGCGACGACATGCCACGCCTTCTGCGACAAGACACCACGACGACATTTTTAAAAAAATTTGGCAGCGAGACTTGTGTGCGACTGCGAAATCGGCGCCTGTCCAGCCCCGAAATTCGTATATAAAACTCTGATAAATAACGGTTTTTGTTGTTGCATGCAAAGCATTGCGTCACCAGATCCGTAACAGCACTCCGTCTTGCGTACTGGAATATAATATACCACACTTTTCTTCTACGGGCTGGCCTCGTGAGCCGAACAAAAACCCGTTGGGAGGAAACATGAGCAATACAGGAGTGGCTCAGCCCGTCGCGGCTGAGGGTAAAGGATTTCGTTGGCTCCAACTCGCCATGGGCATCGTCTGCATGGCGATGATTGCCAACCTGCAATATGGATGGACGCTGTTCGTCGATCCGATTGACGCACAATTCCATTGGGGGCGCGCAGCCATCCAGCTGGCATTCACTCTTTTCGTCGTGACTGAAACCTGGCTCGTTCCGGTCGAAGCCTGGTTCGTCGATCGATATGGCCCTCGCGTCGTCGTCATGTTTGGCGGCGTGATGGTCGCGCTGGCCTGGATTCTGAACTCCTACGCTGACTCGATCGCACTGCTTTACGCCGCTGCAGTCATCGGCGGCATTGGCGCGGGTTCGGTTTATGGAACGTGCGTCGGCAACGCCCTGAAGTGGTTTCCGGACCGCCGCGGTCTTGCCGCCGGCGCAACGGCAGCCGGCTTCGGTGCAGGCGCCGCGATCACCGTGGTGCCGATCGCGCACATGATCGCCGCAAGTGGCTATCAGACTGCATTTTTCGACTTCGGAATCGGTCAAGGCATCATTGTTTTCTTGCTGGGATTTTTTCTTCGCAAGCCAAGCGTCGCCATGCCGGTGAAAAAGAAGCAGCTTAATCTGCCCCAGACTACCGCCAACTTCACGCCCGGTCAGACCTTGAAGACCCCTATCTTTTGGACCCTCTATCTGACCTTCGTGCTTGTTGCGTCCGGCGGCCTTATGGCGACCGCGCAGATCGCGCCGATCGCACATGACTTCAAGATCGCCGACGTTCCGGTCAATTTGCTCGGATTGCAGATGGCCGCACTGACGATGGCAATTTCGCTCGATCGCATCTTCGATGGTTTCGGACGCCCCTTGTTCGGCTTCATCTCGGATAACATCGGACGCGAAAACACCATGTTCATCGCGTTCGGAACGGCCGCCGTGATGTTGCTGCTGCTGTTCAACTATGGCCAGACACCAATTGTGTTTGTGCTGGCAACGGCGGTTTATTTCGGAGTGTTCGGCGAAATCTACAGCCTGTTCCCGGCCACGAGCGGCGATACGTTTGGTGCCAAGTTCGCAACCACGAACAACGGCATGCTCTATACCGCCAAGGGTACGGCCGCTTTGCTGGTGCCGTTCGGCAGCATCATCGCCAAGCAATATGGCTGGCAGGCTGTGTTCGCGATCGCGGTCGCGTTCAACGCCATCGCGGCGCTGCTGGCGATCTTCGTCATCAAGCCGATGCGCCGCGCCTTCGTGGACAAGAGCAATGGCGTTGTGGTCGATGCGCCGGTGGCGGCACGAAAGGTCAGCGCGGCTTAAGAGCCGCGCAAGGTCCAACAAACATTGGATTCGGCAAAAAGAAAGCCGGGGGGGAAGTGACGGCTTCCACCCCAGCCGACCGAAGCCACGAGGCGATCGTGGTTTAGGTCACCTGATTGATAACACAAGGCTGCGACGTTCTGTCGCACTTTTTGGTGATTGACACCCTGTCTTACAAACTTTCGTTGCTGCGCCGCAGCGTGAGCCTCTAGGCTCCGCAGCCTGTCCCCTTAGTGGACCGGAAATTCGGACAGCAGCTGCAGCCAAACCACGGCAAGCGCGACAAGATTTGCGACGCCCAGGAGTGCCGCCAAGGGCGCCATCCGCCCCGAGAAAGCCAGGGCAATGGTCGGAAACGTCAGCAAAATGAAAATGCCTGTGAGCGGCACTTCACCGAGCCATTGAAAGCCGGTGCCGTCGCCCAGTGGCACATGCGCGATGGCGTAGAAAGTATAGATCCAGAACATGGTACCGAGTCCGCCGGCGGAAAACGCAGCGAATTGCAAAAGGCGTGTAGTCAAATGGCCGAGGGCGATGTCACTCATGCCCCTTGGTCGCGGCGAGCGTTGCTCCGGCTCAGGGCGTCCCGCGCAAATGACCGCTCTTAGATAATTTCATAAGCGAAGAAGATCGCGATCACAGCCAGGCTCACCAGACCGAACAGAAACGTTTGATCGGCGATTAGTTCGCAGCGCGCGCTCAGGCGCCGCCGCTCCGCGTGACGCATCGCCACGTAAGATGCGATTGCGCTGACAAGGAATAATACCGTGGTCAGCGATGCGTATTCATCAACATGGCTTGGTCCTATGCGAGCTTCAGCGATCTTGACCAGTCCGACGAGGGTTGCGGAGACACCGATCATGGTGCCTGCGGTCGGCAGGATGTGCGTTGAAAGGCCACGGCGTTCACGGGACGTATCGTTAGGCGATGTCATGGGTTTCAGGTCTCCGCCCGCAAATGTGCAGCGCTGTCAGTCCGGATGGATCAAGCTACCCAAGGCCACATCGGCATAACAGATCGGCGATACATGATGGCAAACAGGCAAAAGCGCGCCGCAGACTCAGTGCGGCGCCGGCGGGGCGTCGCGCCGCTGCGCCGAAATATCGGTTAGCGCACCTTCGGCATCGTAATTGAGCTGAAACGACGTGCACAGATACGCCAAAGTGGTCAGTCCGAGCAGACATGCCGCCAGAAGCGGCAACCAGCTATCGTCGACCTCCCCCACGGGTTTACGGCGAACTGCGGCTCGCTTGAAGTGATCCACGCGTATCATCTCCGACGGACCGGGAGCATGCGGAGGATGGTTCGCGCAACACAGGCAAGCGCGATTCCCGGCCCTGATTCCCATTCTGGTGCGACATATTGTCGCAAATATCGGCAGAGTCCAGCCGTCGCACCGCCCGCACGGCACGGGGCAAAGTTCACGAATAACACCCGAGTGTTGCCGGAAGCTGGGGTCGGTCCGGCGTTTGCCCAACGCCGTTTATCCACCATACGCGGCGTTTGATTTGCCTGAGCCGGACAAATCTGTCCAAAGCTGGTTCTGCTCGACCGATTGGATGACGCATTCCGCACGCCCGTGATCTAGAGATCGCCTAGGAATCGCGACGTTGCACGGGATGCAGTTCAACGTGTCCCTGCCAGCGTCTTTTTGGAGCAACTCATGGTAGGCGTTTGTATCTTGTCGGCCGCGATATTTGCAGCGGCCGGATGGGTCTGGATCAAGACCAGCCACGAGCAGCGCTCACGTTGGGATTAAAGGTTCGAGACTTATCAGACCATGACAATACTCAGCTTACTCGCAAAACTAGCGATGGTTTTGGCGTGGGGCGTGCTCATCGTGGGCAGCCTCGCCGCGATCTTCATCAAACTGTTCGAACGGCAAATGCCGGTTCGCTACGCCATTATTCTCGGCTGGCGGTCGTTTTTTCTCTCCACGTTTTTCGGCTTTGTCCTTTACACACTTGCCGAACCCTTCAAGCCGTCCGATGGCGCGGACACCGCCATGACAATTCTCTGGCTGGTCTCGAGCGCTGTCGTCATGACGTGGCAGAGCCAAAAATACGGGATAGCGAAACGCGGATGGATCGGCTTGGGCGCCAAGGTTATGTTTGCAACGACCGCATTCGCTTGCCTGTCAACGATCGTCACGCTGATCGTTTTGTATCCGTCTGCCTGAGAGCTTTGGCGGCATGCCTGATGCTGCCTTGCATACTGAACACACCACCTCGAACATGATTTCCACTTCTTATTATTGTGTGCATGAAATTATGGCCTGCCATCGGCCAGTTGCTCATTTTCGCAACGAGATTTTCGATGACGGTGGAAGAGATTTTACTGGCAAACGCAGTCAAGGCTTTTACCAACCATGCGTGCAAGCACGTCGTAGAAGTTCTCTTATGGTGACGCAGGCTTCACACCCACGAACATGGCCCTGAGAAATTCCTTATCTGGATCAGACATTTCAATAATGTCGGTCCCAAGCATATCGTATTGCTCGAAGACCATCGGAAATCCTGCATCGTGGATCGCTTGAACGAGGTGAATCTTAAGAGGCCAAAACGATCTTTTGTTTTGCCAGGATGACCATGGATGCGACAAATCCGGTTCCTTGTACCATCGGCCTTTGATGCCCTCGTTCGTTTCAATCGGCGAAAGCATAAATTTCGAGATTGATTCCGATCGCCTCTTTGGTAACCATTTTTTCCAAGTGCAGGGCGATTTCGGTTTGTTCGGCGCATAGTGCGTATTGATGATCGCCGCTTTCTTTGTGCAGCGGGAGAGCAACTTGAGAAACTCGACAGGCTTGTCGAGATGATAGAGCAAACCGCCGCAGAAAATCACATCGAATACGCCAAGCCTCTCCAGGTTTCGAACGTCGTCCTGAATAAACTTCAGGTTTGTAAGGCTAAGACCGTTTTTAACCTGCATGCAGCGTGTGAAATTCTCGTCACGCACCTCGATGCCAACGACCTCACCGAATCCCATTCGTGCAAACTCGACCGCATAGCCTCCTTCCAGACATGCAAGATCGGCTATTCTGAGATCGGCAAAGCCCGACGGGAAAAGCGCCGTCAAGCACCGCTCCACGGACAGCCAGACCGGATGTAAATTGAATAGCGGAACTTCAGGCCTCGTAAGAGAGCCATCGTCCAACAAGATATTGAAGAATGTGAAGGTTTCGCTCTCCCGCGCTTTCGAACCCATGCGTGCGCTTTCAGCGTTAAAGATTTCAACTCGCTCAACAGGTTGGCCTTGGAACTGATAGCAAGAAAAGCCGTTAGTTCGATAATATGCCGGAGATTGATGTGCAAAATTTAAAACGAAGCGAAATGTTCGACCTTTTCACAGTCACCATTCTCGCTGCACTGGCAATCTTGGGCATGGTGCTGGTCGGCGCAACATAACGGGTCGGACGATCGCTCTTCAGGAAAATCGGGGCCAATCGACCATGGCACTGCAATTGCGAATATATACGCGGGCTGAAGAAGTACGTTGTATCCCAAATCAGCGAACGAATGCGCTCCGCCTGCTAACGCCCAGCCAATGATTGCAGCGATTAAGCCGGCAATTATTGTCGATCCGCCGAACAGAAATCCGCTAAGCGAAATAGTGATTTTGCGTGATGCTCTCACTTACTGTCTAGCGATCAAGTCCGTGACATCATCGTGGGCGAGCGTAGATAAATTCCATCGTTTTGTCTCGTGAGGGAATTAAAGGAACATATCGGGGATAGCACGGACCGCTTTGCAGCCGATGTCTCCCCTAAACAAAGAAGCCGCCAGTAAGGCGGCTTCTTTCCTACAATCCTGTTGTGCTTAGTACCAACCGCGGTGGCGACCCCTGCCCCAGCCATAATGATGTCCACGTCCGCCTCGTCCCATATGACCTCGTCCGTGGCCATGCCCCCCCTTTACGAAAACAACTGCTTCATCGTTACCCGTAACGACCGTGAGTGTATTCGGTTGTGTCATAGCCGACGCTGAAAATGTCGGCAACGCGGCAAATGCGAATGCGGCAATGCCCATCAAGACTAGGCGTTTCATTATAAACCTCTTCGTTTCAGGCTCGCGCTATTGCGGACCAAATTCACGCGTCGATAACTTCGTGCACAACAACAGGCCGCATTCTCCTGTGTTCCATTGCAGCGTATGTTTTTGCGTGAACGCCTGATTCCGATTGAGAAAGACAGATAAGGCGCTACGAGTTCTCGCTTGTTGAGTGTACAAAATTGCTCAATCTCAAATCTGCAATAGGCGTACGCTTCCTTCCGAAGCAGGGTTCGAGGTTTCACCGTTGCTGGTTCGGGAGAAATTCGATGCACATGTCTAGCGAAAGCCTTTTGGTTATTCTGATTGTCGGCCTCATCGCCGGCTGGCTAGCGGGCCAAATAGTCAATGGCACAGGCTTTGGTATCGTTGGTGATCTTGTCATTGGAATTGTTGGCGCCTTCATTGGCAACTGGCTTCTTCCTCAATTGGGAATTCACCTCGGAACAGGAATCGCATCCGCAATTATCAACGCCACACTAGGCGCAGTTCTGCTGCTCGTAATCATGAGACTACTGAGGCTACAAAGTGGCTGGCGTGGAAGTTGGGGCGGAAACTGGCGGCGACGCTGGTAAAGAATGGTCCCAACAAGAACACTGCTGATTGTTGGCCTTTAGAAATATCGACAAGTTTTCAAAGCAACCCTTCTGTTACTTTCACAGGATGATACAAAAATCCGCGCGTAGGGAATGCGTCCGGCGATCGATGAAAATAGCATGAGTGGATGCCTGGACTTGGAATGAAAGTTCCTGGAACCAGATGCCCATCTTGCGATTGGGTATTGAAGTAATTTTTGCCACGCCATGCTGCGGGCGTAAATGGACCTTCACCACCAAGATCTTCGATGCTCAATTTATGGTATCGCGCGATTGAAGGATAAAGCGCTTCTGTATGACCTTCCCAATTTTCGCTCTCAACCGCTTCAACATAAGTGTTGATCATTCTGCGAGAAAAACGAGCGAGGGGAAGAAAGGAACGAACAAAATCCGATTCATGAACAGTTGTTGGCGCTTTAAGTGACTTCCACCAGACCCAGTCACGACAATCTGCTCGCGGATAAAACGAAGTTCCTATTAAATCAGCTTCGCTATGCAACATTTGTGAAAATAGCGAATCCCAAGAACCGGCAAAATCCACGTCGTATTCTACGATCCAAATAAACGAATATTTTGCAAGTCGATCACTTCGTAAAACTGGCATGTAGCTCAAATCAGTGAACCCCGGAACGATAGTCCCTCCATGGCGCATTTTATCAGCGTAACGATGAGGAAGACACTGCTGTTCTTGAGCAGACGAAATCAGAAAGTCCACGTCGATGCCAAGTAAGCTATCGTGCTCTTGAGATCGGTGCAGACAAAAATAGCTATCTAATAAGTTCTTACACTCGGCTTTGAGCCTCTGAAAATGCGCAAAAATTTCGCGGCTTTCCCGGTGCGCCGTAAACACAATAGCTTGCTTAATGCAAATCTCCGCAGCGTAGAATTATGGTCAACTTCTATAAGACATACTTTGAAATCGCACCAACAAGAATAACTTTCAGCATTGCGATAGTCGCGACACCAAAGTCCACCACCCTTGTTGAGTGCGTGCACTGGCGGGCTGAGTGTGAGCGCGGAGGGACGCGAACCCTTGGACCCCGTGATTGAACGTGATATTCAAGTGTAGTCGTCACCAAGCCTCACAGTTTATCTAGTTCCTTTTCATGTTCGTCGATGACAGCTTAAATATCCGCCGCATCACCAATGTCACTACCGTTCTAAAGCCAAGAAGAACGAGAATCTTGAGAAATAAAAAAGGACAACGGTGATGATCTCTACCCGGGCCATTATCCAGCCGGTTTAGAGGAAATCACTAAATCAAATAACTTATTGATATCATTGGTGAGCGCGGAGGGACTCGAACCCTCGACCCCATGATTAAAAGTCACGTGCTCTACCACCTGAGCTACGCGCTCACACGTCGCGGTGTGTAGGGGCGCCGTCCGGTGGGGTCAAGTCTGCATGACGCAAAATGGACCGCCTAAAACCATCCCTCAACCGCTTATTTCGCTAATCCCTTCAATCCGGTAGCCGTGTCTGTCCTCGGCCGCATGAGCTGCATTGACAAAAGAACAAAAGTAGAACATTATGGCCATGTTGCCTCAAACAACATTCAAGCGCGAAAGGACGCTCTGCGTGGCCGATATCACCTATTACGTCGCCCTGCCCTTTACCGAAAACGAGACCGGGGATCCGACGGCCGGCCAGGCGGAGGAGTTTCAAAGCCCGAACACCGCGATCCGCCGCGCGGAATCCCTGGCGCGCATGCCCGAAAATATCGGCGCGGTCGCTTTCAGCCGCACCGGCGATCCGATGATCGGCGAATTCAAAGACGCGGTAGTGCTGCGATTGTTTGGCCAGGTGCCGAGCGACACCAGCGTTCTGTAGCAGCGACATTCTGCACAGAACAAGCGTATGGCATTTATTGCTGACGGAAGCCCATGCGAAACGCGCCCCAATGCCGGCCGCGAACAAAGATCGGCGATGAGACGTCCTTCATCAAAACAAATTTGCCGCCGCCCATATCGCGGCGGTAGGTCTGCATCAAAAATGGCTTGGTGTTGGCTCCGCCCTTCTCGACCGCGCGATCCTTGAACAGACGGCGATTGCGGCAATTGGCGGCATTCCAGATGGGATCGGCACCCTGCGGATGCTGATAGTCCGGATTGTGCGTCGGCAAATATCCATCCTTGGTCCAGGCCACGCTGAACACGACGCGCGGGTCGATCTTCTGCACCGGATCCTGGATCGGGGGTAAAATCCGGTCGGTGAACTCGACATAATCGGTGAGATATTGCTTCGGATCGGTGCCGGGAATCTCGCGATAGTTCTGATCGAACAATTGCCGCTCGGTGATCTCGCCGTGCACGATCGCCTGTTCGAAGGCCTGCGCGATTGTCTTCGCAGTCGCGACCACGGCCTTGATCAACGGCGTATCGGCGGTTTCAATGTCGCTTTCCGCGATCGTCTTGATGAGCGCCTCTGATACGCCGAGCAAACCCTCGACACGGTCGTCCGCCCGCTTCAAATCCGTCGAGGACAGATCGACGCCTTTGGCCAGCTCACTCAATTCAGCGAGCACGATATCGCATTGGTTCAGATTGCTGCCAGCCGCATTGGCGATGGCGTCGATGTCTCGGCCGACGGAGGAAAATCCGTCATGCACGCGATCGATGACGCTCTGAATCTGGTTCGCGCCCTCGCCAGCATGCTTGGCGTAAAGCGTCGCGGTGCCGCTGTCTCCGATCAGTTGGCCGATTTCGCCGTCGAGATCGCGCACAGTCTCGCCGATCTGCAGCGTCGCCTGCCGCGTCGCTTCGGCAAGACTTTTCACTTCGCTGGCGACAACCGCGAAGCCGCGCCCGGCATTGCCAGCGCGTGCGGCCTCGATGGTCGCATTGAGAGCGAGAAGATTGGTCTGCTTGGCGATGCCTTCAATCGTACCGGACACTTTACCGACCTGAGACAACACCTCACTGATCGATCCCAGCCGCTGTTCGATGCGGGTGACGGCGGACACCAGCTCGGCGATATGCTGCACGGCCGTCGTGACCACCGCCTTGGATTGCGTGATCTCGGCAGCGGCGTTCGATGTCACCGATTGCACGGCTCGCGCGGCGCCATCGATGTCGCGATTGGCGGCCACCATGGTGTCGGCGGTCTGCTGCAGATGGCCGAACTGGCTGGATTGCCGCGAAACACGATCGGCGACGTCATGTAAATTTCCCAGAACGTCGGCCAGTTCGACACCGAGGCTGCCGATCCCGTTGCCAAGTTCATCGACCAGCCGTTTGCGGCCAAGCTCGGACGCACCCTCATCGGACATGCGATCCTGGGTCAGTTGCTGCGGATGAGACATCGTCACTGCTGTCCAAACGGAAGTGCCAGGCGATTCGAGCCCAGCCTAATGGATTGCAGATTAGGCGAAATTAGTAAAAAACTACTTTTGCCGCGATATGTATATCGTATGCCACTGCTACCGTGGTCCCTCAGGCTATGACCTGCGGTCTTCCTGCTCTTTGATTTCGTCCTCGCTCAAATCGCGTCTGGGCGAGGCAATGTCGCCATCGTTGAGGACATCGACCTCGAATGGCGCATCTTTCGTGGGCTTTGGGGCCCTAACACTGCTGTGGGTATTTTTGTTCTTCCCGGCATGAACGCCTGGCTCTTTTTTGCCCGGCTTGCCACTCACTGTCCGCTTCATGGATCGTCCATGCCTCCAGTTCGTCCTAGATTTTACCCGCGGCCTTGCGCAGCGCCTCATTGATGCGGTCCTGCCAGCCCGGGCCGCCTTCCTGAAAATGCTCTAGCACATCCTGATCGATGCGGATCGACACCAGCTCTTTCACGCCCGGCAGCCCAGCCGGCGTCTTTGGCGCCGGCGCGACTGTCTTGGCGGTGAGCGATTTGAAAGCGGCTTCGGCCTCGGTCTTGGCATCACTCAGGGTGCGCGGACGGCGCGGCGGCTGTGACATCAGATTCCCTCGAACAACGCAGTCGACAGATAACGCTCGGCGAATGACGGCACGATGGCAAGGATGATCTTGCCTGCGTTCTCCGGCCGTTTGCCCAATTCGAGCGCAGCGGCGATCGCGGCGCCCGAGGAGATACCGCCGGGAATCCCTTCATTGCGAGCCAGCGCGCGCGCGGTGGCGAGCGCGGTGGCGCTGTTGACCTTGACAATCTCGTCGATCACCGAGCGATCGAGAATGTCCGGCACAAAGCCCGCGCCGATGCCCTGAATCTTGTGCGGCGAATGTTGTCCGCCGGATAGCACCGGGCTTTCCTCCGGCTCGACAGCCACCACGCGCAGCGACGGCTTGCGCGGCTTGAGCACCTGACCGACGCCGGTGATGGTGCCGCCGGTGCCGACGCCGGAAACGAAAATATCGAGATTGCCGCCGGTGTCGTTCCATATTTCCTCGGCCGTGGTGCGGCGATGAATTTCGGGATTGGCCAGATTTTTGAACTGCTGCGGCATCGCCGAGTTCGGTGTGGTGCGAAGAAGTTCTTCAGCGGTCGCGATCGCACCCTTCATGCCCTGGCCGGCCGGAGTCAGTACGATCTCGGCGCCGAGAAATGCCAGCATCTTGCGCCGCTCGATCGACATCGATTCCGGCATCACCAGTTTAAGCCGGTAGCCGCGCGAAGCCGCGACGAAAGCCAGAGCGATACCTGTGTTGCCCGAGGTCGGCTCGATCAGCACCGTGTCCTTGTTGATGTGGCCGGCTTTCTCCATCGCGATAATCATCGCCGCGCCGATGCGATCCTTTACGCTCGCGGCAGGATTGAAATATTCCAGCTTAGCTAAAATTGTCGCGTTCACACCACGCTGTTTCGGCAAGCGATTAAGGCGCACAATCGGCGTGTCGCCAAATGCGTCCACGATGCTGTCATAGATACGGCCGCGTCCGGGATGATGTTGCACGCCAGAGGCAGAGGACATGGCCTTCTCCAAAAGCAAAACAGGTGAAAACAAAGCGACTTAATGGATTAAGTCGCCGCAGGGTTGCTGTGCAAGAGGCAAACGCCGCTGAACTGTGCATTGCATTGCAAAAATTACGGCAAGTCTGATGGAAATTACGATATCTCTAAAGGAACGCATTTGTGTTGCGACTCCTTCAAACTTTGGGATGTAGGATGCAGCCGATACCGAGGGAGGTCACGATGCCAGCACTTGCTGAAATCCAGTCGACCACACCGGCCCGCGCACCGTTCATGCGAACGCGCACGTCCAGTCGTCTGGTTTGTACGATCTGCGCCGATTCCATGATTGCCGCTGAAGCGTCGGCATTGTCCGACGACGAAATCAGCTATCTGTGGACCTGCGATACCTGCGGCTATGGTTTCGTGACCAAGCACGCGATCAAGAAAGTCGCCTGAAGAAAATCGTGCGAGCCGTGTTTTGCGCTAGCGCGGCAAAAGATCACCGGCGGCCCAGCCGGCGCGTGTGCGTTCGCTGAACGATGCGAAGGTACCAGAAGCGACCGCTTCGCGGATGCCGCCCATCAGGCTTTGAAAATACGCGATGTTGATTTCGGACAGCAACATCGCGCCGAGTGCCTCGCCGGATTTCACCAGATGATGCAGATAGGCCCGCGAATAATCGCGCGCCGCGGGCCATGAACTCTCCTCATCGAGCGGACGCGGATCGTCGGCGTGCCGCGCGTTGCGCAGATTGATCGGCCCACGCCGGGTGAAGGCATGGCCGTGACGCCCGTTACGGGTCGGTAGCACGCAATCGAACATATCAATGCCGCGCGCGACGGCTTCCAGAATATCGTCCGGCGTGCCGACCCCCATCAGGTAGCGCGGACAATCCTGCGGCAGAAGCGGCGCCACCTCCTCGATCATCGCGAGCATCACCTCTTGCGGCTCTCCGACCGCCAGACCGCCGATCGCATAGCCATGAAATCCGATATCGACTAGCGCCCGGGTACTCTCGCGGCGCAGATGCGGCACATCGCCGCCCTGCGCGATACCGAACAGCATGTGTCCCTGTGGCGCGTTCTCGAATGCGCGCCTGCATCGCTCAGCCCAGCGGATTGATAGCAGCATCGCACGCTCGATGTCCTCGCGGCTTGCCGGCAGCCGTACGCATTCATCGAGCTGCATGGCGATGTCCGAGCCGAACAAAAGCTGCACCTCAATGGCGCGCTCTGGCGTTAGATCGAGGGTGGCGCCATCGATGTGCGAGCGAAAGGTGACACCCTGCTCCGTGACCTTGCGCAACTGTGCCAGCGACATCACCTGAAAGCCGCCCGAGTCCGTCAACATCGGGCCGTTCCAGCCGGTGAACTTTTGCAGGCCGCCGAGCGCCGCGATGCGCTCCGCGCCTGGGCGCAGCATCAAATGGTACGTGTTGCCGAGCACGATGTCTGCACCCGCGTCGCGAATGTCGCGCCAGTGGATGCCCTTCATCGCCCCTGCGGTGCCGACCGGCATGAAGGCCGGCGTTCGCACCACGCCGTGCGGCGTCGCCAGCATGCCGAGGCGCGCATGTCCACCCTGTCCCAGCAGTGTGAAATGATTGGCGAGGCTCATGGCTCTGTTGTGCCGGAGGTTTCCGAGCGAAACAACAGACACGCATCGCCATACGAGTAAAACCGGTAACCGGCGGCGATGGCGTGAGCATACGCGCCCTGCATCGTCTCGAGCCCGCAGAACGCCGAAACCAGCATGAACAGCGTCGAACGCGGCAGATGAAAGTTGGTCATTATGATGTCGGCAGCACGAAAGCGATAGCCGGGTGAGATGAAGATCGCGGTTTCGCCTTCAAACGCGTGGATCTCGCCGTTTTCATCAGCGGCGCTTTCCAGAAGCCGAAGCGAGGTCGAGCCGACCGCGACAATGCGTCCGCCCTTTGCGCGGGCTGCATTAAGCGCATCGGCAGTTGTCTGCGACACCGAGCCCCATTCGCTATGCATGCGATGACCTTCGATATCGTCGGTTTTCACCGGCAGAAAAGTACCAGCGCCGACATGCAGCGTCACGCGATGCAACCCGACGCCGCGCGTCCTCAATGCTTTCTCCAGCGCGGACGTAAAATGCAGACCTGCCGTGGGCGCGGCGACAGCACCTTCATTCACGGCGAACATGGTTTGATAGTCGGCGCTGTCACGATCGTCTGGGGGACGTTTGGAGGCGATGTAAGGCGGCAGCGGCGGCGCGCCCAAATCTTGAATCGCCTGATCGAGCACAGGACCGTGAAACGCGAAGGACAGCGTGATTTCACCGGTTTCGCTTTTGGCCTCGATCTGCGCGTCGAGATTGCCGAGAAGGCAGACGCGACCCTCATTGCCGAAACGGACCGTGTCGCCGATAGCGAGCTTGCGCGCCGGTTTCACCAGCGCCTGCCAGCGCGATCCGTCGATGCGTTTTATCAGGGTCGCGTCGATCCGCGGCTCGCTCGCGCCGCCAAGACGCCGTCCGGTGAGCTGTGCCGCGATCACTTTCGTATCATTGACAACGAGTTGGTCGCCGGGCCGAAGCAGCGACGGCAGATCACTGATAGTCCCATCTTCCAGCTCTTCTCCATGACGAACCACAAGCATGCGCGCGGAATCGCGCGGGCTTGCAGGACGCAGCGCGATATTCTCAGGCGGCAGATCGAAATCGAAAAGATCGGTGCGCATCAAAGCAGACTATCAAAAACATCGATGCCCGGCACGTAGCCGGGCATGACGTATCGCAACGGAAAACTTAAGCAGGTCTATGCCGCGTCCGAGGCCATATGCGCCTTGACGATCTTGTCTGGGTTACTGACTGGTTCGCCGCGCTTGATCTTGTCGACGTTCTCCATGCCCGAAACCACCTTGCCCCACACCGTGTATTGCTTGTTGAGGAACGGCGCGTCGTCGAAGCAGATAAAGAACTGGCTATCGCCGGAATCCGGAGACGCCGCGCGCGCCATCGAGGTGGTGCCGCGCACATGCGGCTCGGCGT
>JAIERI010000036.1 GCA_019747015.1 Xanthobacteraceae bacterium | reverse complement strand
CAGGAAAAATATTGAACCGGCGCACCGGTTCGCCAGTTACACAGACCGAGCCACTTACAAAAACCAAGCCACCGCCACAGAGGACATCATAATGAGCAGGGTTGTTTACGAGGTCGTCGAACATGACGGCGGCTGGGCCTACAAATTCGATAATGTGTTTTCCGAAACCTACCCGACTCACGCGGCGGCTCATGCCGCGGCAGTTGCTGCCGCCGCAGAACAGCGCGTGCCAGGACCGACCGAAGTGATCCAGTTCGAGGATGAAAAAGGTCAGTGGCACGAGGAAACGGCCAAGGGTAACGACCGCCCATCGACCGAAGTCGAGGATAAATAAACCAGATATGATCCCGGCAGGCGGGAACCGGCTTTCGAAGCCCGATCTAAAGGCACTAATGCGTGGTTGGCGACTCGTCAGGATCGATCAGCGCCTCACTGAACGGGAATTCCAACACGATATCACCCGCACTATCGGTAATTTCCAAAACGGCTGTCATGAGGTGAGACCGACCCGTCACATCATTAGACTGGGCTTTGAGCAATTTGCGGATGGTGGCGCGGGCGACCTTCCAGGCATGATCGGGATCGCGCAAATCGGAACCTTCTTTATCCGGGATCAGATCGCCGCCAATCCTTGTATTGAAAAAATAGCGCGGCATCGCTAAGCAGTCTCCATGGTAAAGGCACTCCGCAACTGGCTCGACACGCATGGTCTGCTCGCGATCATCGCGGGTGTCCTCGGCGTCATCACTTTGCTCTCGGTCATTCTTGTGGTCGGTGGCTATTGGCTGGTTACGCGCTAGCCGACAGAAGCTTCTCTATCTTGCCCTTCAGCGATTCCGGCTTCGTGATCGGCGAATAACGCGCGACCACATGCCCATTTGTGCCGACAAGGAATTTGGTAAAATTCCATTTGATCGCGTCCCAGCCGAACAATCCGAGCAGGCCGGGCCGCGCGCCTTTCAGAAACTTGTAAAGCGGATGCGCGGCATCGCCATTGACCTCGATCTTGGCGAACATAGGAAACGTCACTGCATATTCGCGTGAACAAAAGCCGGCGATCTCGTCAGATGACCCCGGCTCCTGCTCGCCAAACTGGTTGCAGGGAAAGCCAAGCACCGAAAATCCGCGCGGCGCATAAGCTTGCTGCAACTCCTCCAATCCGCGATATTGCAGAGTGAAACCGCAGGCGCTGGCGGTGTTGACGATCAGCAGCACCTGCCCCTGAAACGAGATGAGAGGAATTTCCTCTCCCGCCAGGGCCGTTGCAGAAAAATCGGTCACTCGCGAGGGCATGGACAATCTCAAGCCGTTTTGGCGCGCTTGTCGTCCAGCGCCGCGAGCGCCTCATTCAATACCGCACGAATACGGTCGGCCTCGCTCGGATTGATGACGTCCGGGTTCAGGTAAAAATCCATTCCGGTCATGCGCTCGACCAGAATGTCGCGTTTCCCTATTTCCAATCCGACCAGATTATCGACAGCATATGGAATGACCTCGCGCGAAATGCCTTTCATGGTGATCGGCGGCAGCTCATGGGCAACAACATCGCCGCGCACCAGCGCGTAGGTCTCATAGCTGATGACGATCTTGCCTGGTTCAGCAATCGATTGCAGACGCGCCGCCAGATTCGCTTCCGCGCCGATAATCGTATAATCCATGCGATCAGTACTGCCGAAATTTCCGACATTGCAATATCCCGAATTGATTCCCATGCGGGCGCGGAACGGCTCCTCGATACCTGCCGCGCGCCACACCGCGTTGAGTTCGGCGAGGCGGTGCTGCATCTCCCACGCCATTTTCAGACAGGCCCGCGCGTCGGCAGCATCGCCCTTGGTCTCCGGATCGCCGAAGAAGATCAGCATCGCATCACCAATGAACTTGTCGATGGTACCGCCATGCGCCAGCGCGATGGACGACATTTCAGTGAAATATTCGTTCAACAGCTGGGTGATGAGTTCGGGCTGGAGCCGCTCAGTGGTCGCGGTGAAGTTCTGGATGTCGGAGAAGAAGATCGTCAGCTTCTTGCGCTCGGTATGGATGGTGACGTCCTTCTGGCCACTGAAAATGCTGGTGTAAATCTGTGGCGAGATATAGCGCGAAATCTTCATCGACAAAGTCGCGAGAAAATCGTTGTTCGATTCAAGCTCCTTGTTCATGCCTTGAATCACCTTGCTCTGGCGATATTGCATGCCGAGGAACGACACCCCGCTCACCGCGGCGAGTACGAAGTAAGCCAGCAGATATTTGAATGAGAATAGATTGGCCGCGATTGGCTGGCTAATTTCCACTTCCTGGATGCCCCGCACGTCGCCGACCTTCCAGTCCTTCTTCGGGCTTTCAGGATGGGAGTTGTGGCAATTTACACAAGCCTGTCCCATGACCACGGGCGTGATGAAGCGAACCTTGTCGCGAAACAGTGACTGATCCGATTGCACCAGCTTCTGTCCGGAATTGGCGCGAAGGCTTGAGAGCGCCTTCGTCTCGAAGGCATCGAGTTGATGCGGCGCGCGATTGGCGAAAGGAAAGTCCGAGACAAAGCGATAGGCGATGTTCTTTTGCTGATCGGAGATGACATTGCCGAGTTCGAGCGACAGCGTCGCCGGAATTGGCACCGCGCCGGGCACGCTCTCGTAATTGTGGATCACTTGAGTTTCAGTGCCGTGTGCAGCGAGGATGCGACCCACCACGTTCGAGGCGTAATAGCCGCGAACGCCGGTGATAAGTGAATTCAGATCATTTGCTTGCCGCCGCAGCGAAAGATCGGCGAGATTGCTCAAATCCAGCCAGACCGCGACCGGCAACGCGATCAAAAGCGCGGCGATGGCCAGCATCAGTAGAAAACTGCGCGACTGCGGCTGTTTCGTAGCGGCCTGATCCTCGGTGGTCATGTCACACCTTCAGGTAAATTTGAAATATATCGAAACTTATCAAGCAACGGATTTACATGTCCATCCAGCGCTGGGCGGCGTCAAGGGTGCGAAAATCCGAAAGAAAAAGGACGATAACCGAATGGTTACCGTCCTTTCGCCCTCCGAATGAATGAGGCTTTAGCTTAAAACCTTATATTTCTTGAACCAGCCCTGCATTTGCATCCAGGCATCCTCGGCCGCTTCTTTCCGGTAGCTCGGGCGGTAGTCGGCGTGAAAACCATGTGGCGCACCGGGATAGGACTTGAAGTCGGCGACCTTCTTGGAGCGGGCCAGGGCCAGCTTCATTGCCTCGACTTGAACCGGTGGAATGCCCTGATCGTCTTCGCCGTAAAGTCCGAGCACCGGCGCCTTCATCTCCGATGCCAGTTGCATCGGACTTTTCGGCCATGCCGGATTCGGCGGATCGATCAGCGAGCCATAGAATGCGACACCAGCCTTAAGCTGAGTGCTATACGCGGCATATTCCCATACACTGCGCCCGCCCCTGCAAAAGCCGACAATGCCGAGCCGCTTTGCGTCGCCGCCCTGCGATTTCGCCCACGCCACGGTGGCGTCAAGATCGCTGAACAGTTGGGAGTCGGGCTTGGAATTCACCAGCGCCATCAGCTTGGGAATATCGGTGATCTTGGTCAGATCTGTGCCGGAGCGGAAATAATAATCCGGCGCCACCGCAAATGCACCGAGCTTGCCGAGTCGCCGCGTCACATCCTTGATGTATTCGTGCAGTCCGAACACCTCCATCGCGACCAGAATGATCGGCGGATTGGCGGCACCCGTGGGCCGTGCGAAATAGCCCGGCATCTCGCCGCCCTGCACTTTTATTTTCGCGTCTCCGGTATCGAGGCCATCGGTGTCGGTCTTGATGACATCGGCGCGAACCGGACCGGCCGCGAGCGTATAACCCGCGGCTGCGGCAGCGGAGGCCGCCATAAAGCCACGACGTGAAAACGGCGCCGTCTTGGTGAGACCGATCGCATCCGACGCCAATATCGGTTTTGCAGGCATTTTTCTTCTCCGGCAATAAGAGGCTGAAATTCAAGTTTCTTACAGGTCAATTTATGGGAGGTTGCCGTATTTGCAAAACACGTGCGCTTGATACTTTCCGTATTTATGCGCGTTTACGAAACCATCAGGCGCGGGCATCGCATTGGTTTCTCTGCCGAGAAAATTCAAACCAGACATCAAACAAAACCCGCCGCCAACCGGCGGCGGGTTCATTGATACCAAGCACGCACCTGGATCACCGGTCAGATGCGTCCCAGCAAAAGCAGAATCAAAATGATCACGATGATCAATCCAAGACCGCCGCCGCCGTAATAGCCGGTGCCATAGAAGTTGCCGCCACCGATGCCGCTGAAGCCGCCAAGCAATGCAATAATCAGAATAATCAGAATGATTGTGCCGATGGACATTTTGATATCTCCCTCAGTCCTGTGAATCAGCGATCCAACGGCCCGTTGTGCGTTTGGTTCCCTTCCTGCACCTCCTCATGGGGCCAATGGCCGCCGCGCAAAGTTGCCGTAACACTTTCAAATAATACGGCCTTTCAAGACGACGCGTAGTTTGTGCAGATCAATGTGCTGGTCCCACGTTTCAATTGGATATGGCAATCGCCGCCGCCAGTTCGGATGCTCTTCGATCGTGCCGGGCACATTCGCCTGATCGGCAACTCCGAGCAGATCCTCGATAGAGACGCCCAAAAGACGCGAGGGCGCGCGCGACAGAAATTCCAGCACCGATTCGAATGCGATATCCGACCCTCCGCCGCCGACGGCATCGCACAGCCGCGCAAGCGCGTGCTGCCGTACCTCCTCCGTTTCGCCGGGATCGATGCCGAGCGCGCGCTTGACGCCGATATCATGTGCCGAACGCCAGCCGGAAAATGTCGGAAGATCGTGGGTATTGAAGGTCACGAGCGCGTTTTCAGGATAATGATCGGCAGAGATGAAATCGCCCGCTGCGCCGCGCTCGAATATCATCACGCGATAGGACCAGATCGCCCAGTCGGCGAGACGTTCGCGAAATCCATCCGGTACCGTGCCAAGATCCTCGCCGATCACGATGCAGCGATGCGCCACGCTTTCCAATGCAACCACCGCCAGCATCGCCTCGAAAGGCATTTGGATATAAACGCCCTGATGCGGCGCATAACCGTGCGGCACGACATAAAGGCGGTTCAAGCCAAGCACGTGATCCAGCCGGATCGCGCCTGCATAGCGCATCGAGGCACGCAACATGTCGCGGAAGGGTATGAAGGCGCGATGTTCGAGACCGGACGCATTGTAGCCGGCAAGGCCCCAATCTTGCCCTCCGCTGTTGAGTTGATCGGGTGGCGCGCCGACCGATAATTGCCGCGCGATCGCGGCCTGCTCATTCCAGGCATCGAAGCCGTCGGCTTTAACGCCCACCGCGACATCGAGGTATAGCCCAACCGGCATGCCGAGTTGCGTTGCAAGCTCCGTGCAGGCCGCAAGCTGCCGGTCAGCGCACCATTGTACGAATTCGATGTATTCGATCTCGAGCGCATCCTCGCCATGGCGCAAAGTCGCGAGCGCGGCATCATCCGGCCGTGACCATGACTTCGGCCAATCCCACCACGGTCCGCAGCATTTCCGCCGCAAGATTTCGAAATATGCAAAACGCGACAACTGCGGCGCGCTATTGGCGCAAAATGCGTCGAAATCGGCCTTGCGTTTAAGCGTGGTTTTCGCCTTGAAATTTTTAAAGGCAAGGCGTAACGCGCGATCTTTCAAATCCGCAATGGCGGCATAATCGACCAGTTCAGCCTGACGCAGCCTGTCAATTTCCGCTTTGTGCTCCGTTACAAAATCCAGCGGCAGTTCGGGTAGCTTTTCGACGTCGATATAGTTCGCGTTCAAGAATAACCGGCTGTTGGGCGAATACGGGCTGCAATCCTGCGGATGATCATCGAACAGGACATGCAACGGATTAAGCCCAACTCCCGCCGCGCCAGCGCGCTCCGCCCATCTCAACAGTACCTGAAGATCAGTGAAATCGCCAATGCCCCAATTGCGCCGCGAGCGGACGCCGTAAAGCTGCACGGCAAGCAGCCAGCGCCGGCCGAAATTCCCGCTGAAGGCCTTTTCGGGCGCGACCACCAGCGTCGCATCATCAGATGCGCCTGCGACATCCATCGCACGCAAACGATACAAGCCAGACGCGATATCGAGTTGTCCGTGCGCTGCTCCGCTTTTGCCGAGCACCGCACCACGTTCGTCTTGCAATTCCAGACTGCTGAGTTGCGACAACACGCCTGAGAGGTCGAGACTGGGCGCTCCGCCATTGGCACGCGCCACATAAGGCCCATCGAAAATCCGGCTGGCAGCGGGACTGCCAAGCGCATCGATCACACTTTGCAGAGCTTGCGGATCAGCTTCGTGGATTTGACCGTTGCCATCGATGAAGGTGGGATTGACGCCTGATCGCGCGGCTTTTTCAAGCAAATCCATCCTGTCCACCGAAATTGGCGCGACCCAAACACAATACGACTTCAACCCTTAACCTTGAACGTCACATTCGGTTCCAATGGAACCAAGAAGCCCGGTTCCGCTTATAGAAAGATACCTTCCGCAAGCTTCAAGGCCTCCTGGATGTCCGTGCTGCCGCCCGTCAGAGATATGGTTTACAGTTCGGTCAACAGTTCCGGGGCCGGGGGTTTTCACATCGAGGATCTCTATCCGCGTGTCGATGATGGGCGCTTTGCGGTCAAACGCATGGTCGGCGATCCGTTCGATGTCTGGGCGGATATTTTCCGCAGTGGCCATGACATTCTCGCGGCTAATTTGCTCTGGCGTGAGGAAGCCAGTACCGATTGGTCACGCGAACCAATGGTCCATCACGGCAATGACCGCTGGACCGCGACCTTTACCCCGCGTCGCGTCGGCCATCATGTCTATGCGATCGAAGCGTGGACCGACGAATACGCCACATGGCGGCATGGCGCACTCGCCAAGCAGAATGCCGGGCAAGATGTGTCGCTCGACGCGCTGGAAGGCGCGGCGCTGCTGACCAAGGCGCGACCGCTCGACAAACAATCAGCCGCACTGCTGACCAAGGCGGCGGAGTCGTTCCTGCAAGACGGCAGTATCACCCCGCTGCTTGCTGAGGACATCGCGCAGGCGATGGCGCACAGCCAGACCCGCGCCGATCTGACACGATCAAAGTCCTATCCCCTGATGGTGGATCGGCCGCGCGCCGTCGCAAGCGCGTGGTATGAGATGGTGCCGCGCAGTCAGGGCAAGGTGCAAGGCAAGCACGGCACCTTCAAGGATTGCATCACGCGCCTGCCCGATGTCGCCGCAATGGGGTTCGATGTCGTTTATTTCACACCGATCCATCCCATCGGCCGCATCAACCGCAAGGGCCGCAATAATGCGCTCAAGGCCGAGGCCGGAGATCCCGGCAGCCCTTATGCCATCGGCGCGGAAGAAGGCGGCCATGATGCCGTGCATCTGGAGCTTGGCACGTTGGAGAATTTCCGCGAACTGGTGCACGCGGCAAATTCACTCGGCATGGAGATCGCACTCGATTTCGCCGTACAATGCGCGCCAGATCATCCCTGGGTGACGCAGCATCCGGACTGGTTTAATTGCCGGCCTGACGGCACCATGCGCTACGCTGAAAATCCGCCGAAGAAATACGAGGACATCCATAATCCCGACTTTTCGTCCGATGATGCCGGATCGCTTTGGAATGCACTGCGTGACGTGGTCTGGTTCTGGGTCGAACAGGGTGTTAAAATTTTTCGCGTCGACAATCCGCACACCAAGCCGTTTCCGTTCTGGGAATGGCTGATTAAAGAGATTCAGTCGCGCGATCCGGATGTGATCTTCCTGGCAGAGGCCTTCACCCGGCCAAAGCTGATGAAAGGCCTCGCCAAGCTCGGGTTCACGCAATCCTACACCTATTTTACCTGGCGCACGGGCAAACACGAATTGCAGGAGTACCTGAGCGAACTCACTGCCTATCCGGAGCGCGATTATTATCGGCCGAATTTTTTCGTCACCACACCAGATATTCTTCCTTATCACTTGCAAAGCGGCGAGCCGTGGGCATTCAAGTCACGCCTCGCGCTGGCGGCAACTTTGTCCGGCAGTTACGGCATCTATAATGGGTTTGAGTTGCTCGAACACGAAGCTATCCCGGGCAAGGAAGAGTACCTCAACTCGGAAAAATACGAGATCAAGGTCCGCGACTGGGATGCGCCAGGCAACATCAAGCCGTATATTCGCGGCCTCAATCGCGCGCGCAAAAACAATTCCGCGCTGCTGCAAACCGCGAAGCTAAAGTTTCTCGGCGTCGATAATGATCAGACCATCGCATTCTCTAAAACGTCGACCGACAGCTCCAATACCGTCATCGTCGCGATTGCACTGTCCCGCGAGCCGCGTGAATTCTGGTTGCCACTCGGTAACATCGGCTTCGGTGCGGGAGGCGAGACAAAACGCATCGTCGCCGTGGAAAATGTTATCACCGGCGAGCGTCATGGCGTCGAATGGGGAGGCATCCGCCTTCGCATCGATCCGTTGCGCGATCCTGCTTTGCTCTTTCGTTGCCTGATTTAGGTGACGCGATGAACCTGATGTCATCTTTTCCGCAGACCGCCAATACCGCGACCGAGGGCGACCAGCTCTGGTACAAGGATGCGATCATCTATCAGTTGCACGTCAAGGCGTTCGCCGACAGCAACAACGACGGGATTGGCGATTTCGCTGGCCTGACCGAGAAACTGGATTATTTGCAAGAACTCGGCGTCACCACACTTTGGCTGCTGCCGTTCTATCCTTCACCCGGCCGTGACGACGGCTACGACATCGGCGATTACGGCGCTATCAATCCCGATTTCGGCAGCATGAAGGATTTCCGCCGCTTCATCACTGAGGCGAAACGGCGCGGACTTCGCGTCATTACCGAGCTTGTCATCAACCACACGTCCGATCAGCACGACTGGTTCAAACGGGCGCGGCGCAGTCCGCCAGGATCGAGCGCACGCAACTGGTATGTCTGGAGCGATACCGATCAGAAATACCTCGGCACCCGCATCATCTTCACCGATACCGAGAAATCCAACTGGACGTGGGATGCCGAGGCCGGCGCCTATTACTGGCATCGCTTCTTCTCGCATCAGCCGGACCTGAATTTCGACAATCCGCGCGTAGTGCGTGCGGTGGTTCAGGTGATGAAGCGGTGGGTTGACGCCGGTGTCGACGGCTTCCGGCTCGATGCGATTCCCTATTTGTGCGAGCGCGACGGTACCAATAACGAAAACCTGCCCGAGACCCATGCCGTCATCAAGCACTTGCGTGCCGAGCTTGATGCCTATGCCAAGGGCAAGGTGCTACTCGCCGAAGCCAACCAATGGCCCGAGGATGTGCAGCAATATTTCGGCGACGGCGACGAATGCCAGATGGCTTATCACTTCCCGCTGATGCCGCGTTTCTACATGGCGATCGCGCAGGAGGATCGTTTTCCCGTCACCGACATTTTGCGCCAGACACCAGAGATTCCCGACAATTGTCAGTGGGCGCTGTTCCTGCGCAATCATGACGAACTGACACTTGAAATGGTCACGGACGTCGAGCGCGACTATCTATGGTCGACCTACGCCAACGATCCGCGCGCGCGTATCAATGTCGGTATCCGCCGCCGCCTTGCGCCGCTGATGGACAACGACCGCCGCAAGATCGAACTGATGAACTCGCTGCTGCTGTCATTTCCCGGCACGCCGATCATTTATTACGGCGACGAGATCGGCATGGGCGATAACATCTATCTCGGCGACCGCAATGGTGTGCGCACGCCGATGCAATGGACCCCCGATCGCAACGGCGGCTTCTCGCGTGCCGATCCGGCGCGACTGTACGCACCCACCATCATGGACGCGGTGTATGGCTACGAGTCCGTCAATGTCGAGGCGCAGTCGCGTAGCCTGTCATCGTTGTTGAGCTGGACCAAACGGTTGATTTCGGTGCGCAAGACCAGCCAGGCATTCGGGCGAGGCTCGATGACATTCATTCGGCCCACCAACCGTTCGGTGCTGGCCTATGTTAGGCAGCATGAAGACGACGTGATCCTGTGCGTCGCCAACCTGTCGCGTTCGGCGCAGGCGACCGAACTCGATCTTGCAGCGTGGAAGGATCGCGTGCCGCTCGAAATGCTGGGCCGCACGTCGTTTCCGGCGATCGGCGAACTGCCTTATCTGATCACGCTGGCACCTTACGGCTTCTACTGGTTCCGTCTCGGCGAAAAACTTGAGCAAGCGCCGATACCTCACGAACCGGTGCCGGAATTCGAGACGCTCGTTGTTCCGGCGGGCTCGACATGGATGAGCCTGCAGCGCACGCGCATGATCTTCGAGCGCGATGTACTGCCGGCGCATCTGTCACGCACGCGCTGGTTCCCCGAACGATCCACCTACGCCATTTCAACCAAAATGACCGCCGGACTCCCGTTCGTGAACGAGGGCGCTACCCGTCCATGGCTTGCGGTGTTCGAATCCACGCTGCGCGGCGAAACCCATCGCTACGCCATGCCAATGCGGATCGACTGGGTACGTTTCGACCGTGAGCGTTATAATCCGCGGGCGCTTGCAGCCGTGCGGCAGGCCTCACGCGAGGGCACGCTGTTCGATATCGCCAACGACAAGGAATTCATCACGCTGCTTCTGAATAACATTCGTGAAGCGATTTCAATTACCGACGATTTCGGTGTGCTCGCTTTCCAGCCGACTGACAAACTCAAGGATATTCCGGATCAAGCCATCGATAGTGTTCATGCTGTCGAAACCGAACAGTCCAACAGCACAACGCTGGCCGATGAGACTTTTGTCATCAAATTCTATCGCAAGCTCGACGCCGGCCTTAATCCCGAAATCGAGATGGGACGGTTTCTCACGGACATCGCCGGCTTTGCCAATACGCCGGCCTTGCTCGGAAGCGCCGAATTGATTGAAGGCGACACTCGCAGTGCCGTCGCCATCGTTCATCGGTTTATTCAGAATCAAGGCGATGCATGGTCGGTAGCGGCGGGGTATCTTGATCGCTTCATCGAGGAACAACGTCTGCTGCGCGACGAACCTACCGAGAGCCATGAGCAGGCGACATCGTTCCGCTATATGTCGCAGGCAGGAAAACGTGTCGCCGAAATGCAACTTGCATTGGCGAGTCATGACGACCTCGAAGACTTCAAGCCAGAGCTTGCCTCACCGGAGTTGATCCGTATGTGGACCGAAGATGTGCTGGCGCGCGCCAATCGCGTATTCGATGGACTGCAGCAGCATTATCGGTCGGCCAACGACGCAGTCCGCACTTTGATCGATGCACTGGCAAACCATCGCGATGGTCTTCGGTCCCGGCTGGCAACGCTTTTGCCGCGAACATCTCGTCTGCAAACTTTTCGCCATCATGGCGATTTGCATCTGGGACAACTACTGATTTCCAAGGACGATATCTTCATCATCGATTTCGAGGGCGAGCCGCGGCGCAGCCTGGCCGAGCGCCGCCGCAAGGCACCTATTGCCCGCGACATCGCAGGACTTCTGCGTTCGATCGACTACGCCGCGGGCGCTGCGCTCGAACGCACTTTGCAGGCTGGCCCCGACGACGACGGCCATCTGGCGGCTACGCTTGACGCATGGCGCTGGCATGCAGCCAGAACCTTTCTGGCCGCGTATCATGAAACCCTTGGTGAGGCCGCGTTGTGGCCTGAAGATCCCGTGGCCGGTGCCGGTCTGCTGAAATTCTTTCTGATCGAGAAAGTGTTTTACGAAATCGAGTACGAACTCGCGCATCGCCCCGATTGGCTGCGAGTACCCCTGACCGGCGCGGTGCGCATTCTCGAAGGTCAGGAAGAGGTTGCATCATGAAATTGTCCGCTGAAGCCTACGCCGTCGTCGAAGGCCGTCATTCCGATCCGTTTCGTTATCTCGGCCTGCATGCCGAGAACGACCAGCATGTGGTGCGCGCTTTCCTGCCGCATGCCTCAAGTGTCGAGGCGGTCGATGACGAGGGTCGCACCGCAAAACTGTCGCTGGTTCACAATGCTGGCCTGTTTGTCGGACCGCTACCCAAGAACGTAAAGCATTACACACTGCGCGCCAGTTTCGGCGACAACGTCGTCGAGCTTCACGATCCTTACGGCTTTCCACCGGTGCTGAGTGACTTCGATCTTTATCTGCTTGGCGAGGGCACGCACCAACGTCTTTACGACAAGCTTGGCGCGCATCCGATGATTCTTGAAGGCATCAAGGGCGTCGCCTTCGTGGTGTTCGCCCCAAACGCCAAGCGTGTCAGCGTGGTCGGTGATTTCAATTTCTGGGATAATCGCCGACATGCGATGCGTGTGCGGGGCAGTGGCTATTGGGAGATTTTCGTTCCCGGCGTAGCCATCGGCGATCACTACAAGTTCGACATCGTCGGCCCCTATGGCGATCATCTGCCGCTGAAAGCGGACCCGATGGCGTTCCGCGCCGAAATGCGACCGAACACGGCATCGATCGTTTACGACGAGAGCGCTCTTGTCCCGCAAACTACCAGCCCGCCGGGCATCAATGCGCTCTCCGCGCCGATGTCGATTTACGAGGTTCATCTCGGCTCGTGGAGGCGCAAGAACGGCAACGAATGGCTGACCTATCGCGACCTCGCGCAGACGTTGCCGTCTTATGTGCGAGATCTCGGCTTCACTCATATCGAACTAATGCCGGTCAGCGAACATCCGTTCGATGGCTCATGGGGCTATCAGCCTACTGGCCTTTTTGCGCCGACCAGCCGCTTCGGCTCGCCCGATGATTTCGCAGCGCTGGTTGCGGCGTTTCATCGCGAAGGCATTGCGGTACTGATCGATTGGGTGCCGGGACATTTTCCCGATGACCCACACGGCCTCGGCCAGTTCGACGGCACGGCGCTTTACGAACACGCCAACCCGCTGCAGGGCCGGCACCTCGACTGGGGCACGCTCATCTATAATTACGGCCGCACCGAAGTGGTGAATTTCCTCGTTTCCAATGCGCTGTTCTGGCTGGAGCGCTACGGCATCGATGGCCTGCGCGTCGATGCAGTGGCCTCAATGCTTTATCTCGACTACAGCCGCCCGGCGGGTGGGTGGATTCCCAATAAATATGGCGGGCGCGAAAACCTCGAAGCCATCGCTTTCCTGCGTCGCTTCAACACCGAAGTATTCGAAAAATTTCCCAATGCCACTACCGCGGCGGAAGAATCCACCGCATGGCCTCAGGTGTCGCGCCCGGTAGAATTCGGCGGGCTCGGTTTTGGCTACAAATGGAACATGGGCTGGATGCACGACACGCTGAACTACATCAGCAAAGATCCAGTTCACCGCAAGCATCATCACGGTCAGATCCTGTTCGGACTGCATTATGCATTTTCCGAGAACTTCATCCTGCCGCTGTCGCACGATGAAGTCGTGCACGGCAAGCGATCGATCCTCGGCCGCATGCCGGGCGACGACTGGCAGCGATTCGCCAATCTGCGTGTGTATTACGCGTTCATGTTCGGCCATCCCGGCAAGAAGCTAATGTTCATGGGCAGCGAATTCGGACAAGAGAACGAATGGAATCACGATCGTTCCTTGGACTGGCATCTGCTCGATCAGGACAAGCATCGCGGCGTTCAATCCCTGGTACGCGATCTCAACGCGCTTTATCGCTCGCTGCCGGCGTTGCATGAACTGGATTGCGATCCGGCCGGTTTCGAATGGCTGGTCGGCAGCGATGCGAACAACAATGTATTCGCCTGGATGCGCAAAGGCAACGCGCCGCGCGATCAGTGCCTGATCGTCGCGAACTTCTCGCCGAATGTTTATCGTGGCTACCGTGTCAAGGTGCCGTTTCCCGGCCGCTGGAAGGAGATTTTCAATTCTGATTCCGCGCATTACGCCGGCAGCAATGCCGGAAACATCGGTGCCATCGAGGCCGAAGGCGTGGTGCCTCATCTTGATCTGACCCTTCCTCCGCTCGCGGCAATTTATCTGGTCCCGGAAGAAAAATGACTCGTCTGACCGCCGGTACGCACCACCGTCTCGGATCGACCTGGGACGGGCGGGGCACGAACTTCGCGCTGTTTTCCGCAAACGCGCAGCGCGTAGAACTGTGCCTGTTCGACAGCCTGGGCCGCCGCGAGATCGAACGCATTGCGTTACCGGAAAGGACCGAAGACGTCTGGCACGGCTATCTCAGTGATATCTCGCCTGGCCAGCTTTACGGCTACCGCGTGCACGGGCCCTACGAGCCGGAGCACGGCCACCGGTTCAACTTCAACAAACTCCTGCTCGATCCTTACGCCCGCCGGCTCGCTAATCGTCTGGTCTGGAGCGACGCGCATTTCGCCTATCGCACCGGCAGCGCGCGTGCGGATCTGTCGTTCGACCGCCGCGACAATGCGCGCGGCATGCCCAAAGCCGTCGTCGTCGATGAAACGTTCAACTGGGGACGGCGCGAAATGCGACCCAACGTTTCATGGGCCGACACCATCATCTACGAGGCGCATGTGAAGGGACTGACGCAGAAATATCCCGGCGTGCCTTCCGCCTTGCGCGGCACCTATCAAGGGCTAGCCTCATCCGCAATGATCGATCATTTAAAACAGCTCGGCGTCACCACCATTGAGCTGTTGCCGATCCACGGCTTTGTCGACGACCGCCATCTCGTCGAAAAGGGCCTGTCGAATTACTGGGGCTACAACACGCTGGCGTTCTTCGCACCGGAGCCAAGATATGGACCGGACCGGACACTCGATGCGTTTCGCACCACGGTGGCGCGGCTGCACGATGCGGGAATCGAGGTACTGCTCGACGTGGTCTATAATCACACTGCCGAGGGTAATCACCTAGGACCAACATTGTCGTTCCGCGGCATCGACAACCTGTCATACTACTGGCTGATGCCAGACAATCCGCGCTACTATGACGACTTCACCGGCACCGGCAATTCCCTGAATCTCACTCACCCGCGCGTTCTGCAGATGGTGATGGACTCGCTCCGCTACTGGGTCGAGGTCTGCCACATCGACGGCTTTCGCTTCGATCTCGCCACCACCCTGGCGCGCGGGCCAAACGGATTCGAACGCAGCGGCTCATTTCTTACCGCGGTTCGGCAAGACCCGGTGCTTGCCTCGGTGAAACTGGTCGCTGAACCGTGGGACGTCGGCCTCGGTGGCTATCAGGTCGGCGCATATCCCTCGCAATGGTCGGAGTGGAACGATCGTTATCGGAGCACGCTGCGGCGCTATTGGTCCGGAGAAGGCAATTTGATCGGCGATGTTGGAGGACGCATGACCGGATCATCCGATCTATTCAATCATGACGGCCGCATGCCACAGGCCAGCATTAATCATGTCACCGTGCACGACGGCTTCACGCTCGCCGATTTGTTCAGCTACAATGAGAAGCACAATGAGTCGAACGGTGAGGACAATCGCGATGGCTCGAACGACAACCACAGCAACAATTGCGGCCATGAAGGCCCGACCGGCGATCCGGAAATTCTGGCGCTGCGCCGCCAGCTCCGAAAGAATCAGCTCGCATGTCTGTTGCTTGCTCAAGGCGTACCGCTGATCCTTGCCGGCGATGAGGCCGGCAACACCCAGAACGGCAACAACAACGCCTATTGCCATGACGATGACATCGGCTGGATCGGCTGGGAAGGACTGGGTCAGGACGGTGAGGATCTGACCGGCTTCGTCGGCACAATGACAGCGCTGCGTCATCGTTTCCCTCAAATCAAATCGCGGCAATGGGTCGATGGTCGTAAGGCGGACGGTTCCTATGGTGTATTGTGGCTGACACCGAAAGCCGAGGAAATGCAGGAGGCCGATTGGAATTTTCCGGAAGGACGTTTTCTATCTTACATGCTCGGCCCGCAGGAACAGGAGCAGCAACCGTTGCTCGTTGTACTCAACGCCGCGCCGGAAGCCATCGCATGCACCATGCCGAAACTGCCCGAATACAGAGAATGGAGTTGCGTGCTGGATACCACGCAGACCCAGACGCCGTCGCTGAAACTGGCCTCGGGCGGCACGATGCAGGCACCGCCCCGCTCCGTGCTCGCCTTCGCGGGGGCGGCATGAACGAAGCAGAGTTTGGTGTACGCCTGACGCCAAACGGCGCGGCGTTCCGGTTGTGGGCGCCCGCCGCCAAGCGTGTCGATGTCGTACTCGACCACAGCGTTGCCATGCAACGCGACGAGGACGGATGGTTTTTCGCAGAGGTACGCGGCGCGCGTGCGGGCACTCTTTATAAGTACAGGATCGATGACAGCACTGATGTGTCTGATCCGGCCTCGTATTTTCAGCCGAGTGACATCGCAGGGCCCAGCGAGATCCTTGATCACGGCGCTTACAAATGGCGTGCGACCGGCTGGCACGGCAGGCCATGGAACGAAGCTGTCATTATGGAGGCGCATGTCGGCACCTTCACCAAGGAAGGCACATACCGCGCGATGATCGGCAAGCTCGATCATCTGGCAGAAACCGGCTTCACCGCGCTCGAATTGATGCCGCTTGCGGATTTTCCCGGCCGGCGCAACTGGGGCTATGACGGCGTGCTGTGGTACGCACCCGACAGCAGCTACGGACATCCCGACGATCTAAAGGCGCTGATCGACGAGGCACATTTACGCGGCCTGATGGTGCTGCTGGACGCGGTGTATAATCATTTCGGACCGGAGGGGAATTATCTCGGGCGCTATGCGCCGCAATTCTTTTCCGGTACGCAAACGCCGTGGGGTGGCGCCATCGACTATCGCGTGCCGCAAGTGCGCCAGTTTGCCATCGGCAGCGCGATACACTGGCTGCGCGAATATCGTTTCGACGGACTGCGGCTCGATGCCGTCCACGAAATCGTTGAAAATGGAAACATTCCTCTACTGCACGACTTGAGTATCGCGGCAGGCGAACTCGCGAAAAGCACAGGCCGCGAGATTCATCTCGTGCTGGAGAATGATGACAATCGCGCCAGCATTCTCGATCCCAACACCGATCCGGCCGCCGGCAAATATCGTGCGCAGTGGAATGACGACTATCATCACGCCTGGCATGTGCTGCTGACAGGCGAGAACGGCAGCTATTACCGCGACTATCCGAGGCCACGCGAAAGCATTGCCCGCGCACTCGGCTCCGGCTTTATCTATCAGGGCGAAACTTCGGTACATCGCGGCGGCAGACCGCGCGGCGAGCCAAGCAAAAACTTACCACCGACAGCTTTCATCAACTTCCTGCAAAATCACGACCAGATCGGCAACCGCGCGATGGGCGACCGCCTTGCCGCCAGCGTCGATCCCGCCGCGATCGAGGCGGCTCTCGCGATCACACTGCTCGCACCCATGCCACCGATGATGTTCATGGGTGAGGAATGGGGCTCGACAACGCCGTTCCCCTTTTTCTGCGATTTTACAGGTGAACTTGCCGACGCCGTTCGCCAGGGCCGGCGCCGCGAATTCGAAACAGCGCACAATGCATTTGGCGGGGATGTTCCAGATCCGCTCGATGCTTCCACGTTCGAACTGGCAAAACTCGATTGGACAGAATCGACGTCAACGCGGGGGCGCGAGCGGCTTGCCTTGGTCCGCCATCTTCTGTCAATCCGCCGCACGGATATCGTGCCGGTCCTTGCGCAAGCGGCTTTTGACCATGCCGGCGTTCAGAGTAATGGTTATCTGACCGCAACATGGAAACTCGGCGACGGCACATTGTTGTTGCAAGCCAATCTGTCGTCCAAGGCGATCGCAAGCCATTCGCCAGCTACTGCCAATAATCGTTTGATCTTTGGCGAGGCGGGTGACGATCTCAAACCCTGGGGCGTGGTGTGGGCAGTGGAGGCCGCGCCCCCGGCCTCGAGTAGCAATCGTCAAAACAAAAAAGAAATATAATGCGGCATGAAAAGGCCGCCCGGGATCTAAAGGCCGGACGGCCTCGCGGACGTTGTGCCGACTCACCCGATCGGTTCCCTCCCCCCGCGCCGGCGATTGTTCGCCCGCAATGCTTAATTGCAAGGCTACAAAAGTCTCCTCCTCACCAAATTTCCGTTGTGCGGGGCAACAAAAGTGTTCCGCTCAACTTCCATTTTGCTCCGGCCAACCTACATGCTCACGGCTGGCGCGATCCGTTCATGAATGACGTCGCACAAATGAGGTTATCGTGACCCAACCGTTGATCGTTTCCATTCCGCATAATCTCGGAAAGGACGAGGCCGTCCGCCGTATGAAAAACGGTCTCGGCAGCGTCACTGCGCAATACGGTAACATCGTCAAAGTGGATCGCGAGATCTGGAATGGCAACCGGCTGGATTTCGCCGTTACTGCGATGACGCAACAGGTCAGCGGCAATATCGATGTCGCCGACGATCATGTCCGCCTTGAAGTGACGCTACCATGGCTGCTTGCGCGGCTGGCGAACGGCGCGCACGCGCTGATCCGCGACAAGGGCAGGCTGTTACTAGAGAAAAAGTAGGCACGACCCCGGGCCGCAGCGACTTGGGCTTATCAAGCAACGACGGCTGCGTCGCCACCGTTCGAAAAAAGCATCGGCCTGATCTCGGCGGCCGGTTTCGCCGCGCTGAACAGATAGCCTTGCATCTCGGTGCAGCCGAGATCGCTCAATATGTCACGTTGCAGTTTGGTTTCCACACCCTCCGCCGTCGTATCCATGAGCTGGGATGTGGCGATATTGATGACCGCCTGAACGATGGCGAGCGAGCCGTTCGGATTTTCAATGCCATCGACGAAACAGCGATCGATCTTGATCTTGTCGAACGGGAAACGCTGCAGATAGCTCAGTGAGGAATAGCCGGTGCCGAAATCGTCCAGCGCAATGCGAACACCAAGTTCGCGCAGTTGATGCAGGATCGCTAGCGCCTTCTCGTCGTCGCGAATCAGAACCGCCTCGGTGATCTCAAGCTCAAGCCGACCCGCCCCCAGTCCGGAAGATGCGAGCGCGCTCGCGACCTTCAGCGCGAAGGTATCGTTCCTGAACTGAACCGGCGAAACGTTGACCGCGACCTTCATGTTGGCTGGCCACGTCGCAGCCTCAGCGCAAGCGGTGGTCAACACCCACGCACCTAGCTGATCAATCAGGCCGGTCTCCTCGGCAACCGGAACAAACTCGGCGGGTGAGATCATTCCGCGCTGGGGATGGCGCCAGCGCAGCAAAGCCTCACAGCCGGTGATCAAATTGTCCGCAAGACTGACGAGTGGCTGGTAATGAATCTCGAACCCGCCATCGATCAACGCCTGCCGCAGCTCAAGCTCCATAGTGCGGCGCGCCTGCGCGCGTGCATCCATGTCTGGGTGTAAATAGCGGAACGTGCGGCGTCCGTCGGCCTTGGCCGCGTACATCGCC
>JAIERI010000218.1 GCA_019747015.1 Xanthobacteraceae bacterium | reverse complement strand
GCGACGATCTTCGCCGCCACTGCATCGATCTCCTGATCGGTCAGCGTCTTTTCGCGCGGCTGCAGCGTCACGGCGATCGCCACCGACTTCTTGCCATCGTCGACGCCTTTGCCTTCGTAGACGTCGAACACCGTCACGTTGGAGATCAGCTTGCGGTCGGCGCCCTGCGCGGTGCGGACGATATCGCCGGCCTTGATGCCGCGATCGACCATGAACGCAAAGTCACGCGACACCGGCTGAAAAGCGGACAATTCAAGCAGCGGCTTGGCGCGGGTCGCCTTGGCCTTCGCATCGGGAATGCGATGGAGAATGACTTCGAATGCGACCAGCGGCCCGTCGGCTTTCAGGGCCTCAAGCGCACGCGGATGCAATTCGCCGAAATGGCCGAGAATATTTTGCGGGCCAATTTGAATGACGCCCGAGCGGCCCGGATGCAGCCATGCCGGCGCGTCCTTTGCTTCGTTACATGGCACGATCTGAAGTGCCTGTACCGGCGCGCCGGCAGCGGCGAGTACGGCGAGCGCATCGGCCTTGGCGTCGAGCGCGTCCACTTCGAAAGTGCCGGACCACGAACGGCCAATGCCTTTGGATGAGGCGAGGCCGCGGCGCACACCGCTTGCCGCCATGAACTGATCTTCCGGTTCGTCGCCTTTGAAAATTTGCCCGACCTCGAACAGGGCCACATCGGCAAAGCCGCGATCCGCATTGGCCTGCGCGGCTGCGATCAGGCCCGGCACCAGCGATGGACGCATGTCTGATAGATCGGCGGCAATGGGATTGGCCAGCGCCAGTTCAGGCTTGCCGCCGCCGAACAACTCAGCCTGCGTCCTGGAGACGAACGACCAGGTGACGGCTTCCATCATGCCGCGCGCCGCGAGCGCGCGTTTGGCGCGGCGGGTGCGAAGCTGGATTGGCGTCAGGATCGGTTTACGCGGTGCGTCGCCGCGATCGAACGGCGTCAGCGGCACGCGGTCGACGCCGACAATGCGCACGATCTCTTCGACGATGTCGGCCTTGCCGTGAACATCGGCGCGCCATGACGGCACCGCAACCTTCACCAGCGGCCCCGCGCCCGCTAGCATGAAACCGAGATGGCTCAGAATGCGCTTGATCTCGGTCAGCGGCACCTCGATGCCGGCGAGGCGCTTCACTTCATCAATGGGAAATTCGATGACGCGATCTTCGCCGTGTGATTTTCCGGCGACAGCGATCTCGGACGGTTTGCCGCCGCAAATGTCGAGTACGAGCTTCGTCGCCATCTCCAGCCCCGGCACCATGAAGGCCGGATCGACGCCGCGCTCGAAGCGGTAACGCGCGTCCGAATTGATGCCGAGCTTGCGGCCGGTCTGCGCAATGTTGATCTCGTTCCACAGCGCCGATTCTATCAGAACGTCGGTGGTGCTCTCGTCGCAGCCTGTCGCCGCGCCGCCCATGATACCGGCCAATGACCCAGGACCATTGTCGTCGGCGATCACGCACATGGTGGCGTCGAGCGGATAGGCCTTGCCGTCGAGAGCTAGCAGCGTTTCGCTGTCCTTGGCGCGGCGCACGACAAGATTGCCCCTCACTTTTTTCGCGTCGAACACATGCAGCGGCCGGGCGCGGTCGAAAGTCATGAAATTGGTGATGTCGACCAGTGCGTTGATCGGACGCAGACCGATCGAGGTGAGGCGCTTTTGCAGCCATTCGGGCGAGGGGCCGTTTTTCACACCGCGCACGAGGCGCAGCGCAAACCCGGGACACAGTTTTTCGTCCTCGATCTTGACCTGCACGGGTGATGGAAATTCGCCTTTGATCTGTTTAGGCGCACTATCCTTGAACTTACCCATGTCGGCAGCCGAGAGATCGCGCGCGATGCCATGGACGCCGGTGCAGTCGGCGCGGTTCGGCGTGAGATTGATTTCGATCACCGGATCGCCGAGCCCAGCCCATTCGGCATAAGGTTTTCCAATCGGCGCGTCCGCCGGCAATTCGATGATGCCGTCATGGTCTTCGGACAGTTCAAGCTCCGCAGCAGAACACAGCATGCCGTGGCTTTCGACACCGCGGATGGTGCCGACGCTGAGCGTGATATTTTTTCCGGGAATGAACGTGCCTGCCGGCGAGAACACGCTGATGAGACCTTCGCGCGCATTCGGCGCACCGCAGACAACCTGCAAAGGTTTACCGTCGCCCGAATCGACCATACACACGCGCAGGCGATCGGCGTTGGGATGCTGTTCGGCGGAAATCACCTTCGCGATCACGAACGGCGCCAGCGCCTTCGCCTTGTCGTTAATGTGTTCAACCTCAAGCCCGATCATGGTGAGCTTGTCGGCAATTTTTTCGAGCGGCTCGTCGGTGTCGAGATGCTCTTTCAGCCAGGAGAGGGTGAACTTCACGACGATAACCCTCCGGCCAGCGTCGGAATCTCCAGCGGCTTGAAGCCGTAATGATTGATCCAGCGCGCGTCGCTTTCGAACATCTGGCGCAGATCGTTGATGCCGTATTTAAGCATCGCGATGCGGTCGATGCCCATGCCCCACGCAAAGCCCTGATAGATGTCGGGATCGATACCGCAGGCGCGCAGCACATTCGGATGAACCATGCCGCAGCCGAGAATCTCCAGCCAGTCATTGCCTTCGCCGAAACGAATCTCGCCCTTCTCGCGACGGCACTGGATGTCCACCTCAAGCGACGGCTCGGTGAACGGAAAGAACGACGGGCGGAATTTCATGTTGACGTTATCGACCTCGAAGAAGGCCTTGCAGAATTCGGCGAGAATCCATTTCAGGTGGCCGAGATGCGAGCCCTTGTCGATGACGAGTCCTTCGACCTGATGGAACTGCGGCGTATGGGTCGCGTCGCTGTCGATGCGATAGGTGCGGCCGGGACAGATCACGCGGATTGGCGGCTTTTGGGTGAGCATGGTGCGGACCTGCACCGGCGAGGTGTGCGTGCGCAGCAACAGGCGTTCGCCGTCCGGCTTGCGATTGAAGAAGAAGGTGTCGTGCATTTCCCGCGCCGGATGGCCTTCGGGGAAATTCAACTTGGTGAAGTTATAGTCGTCGGTCTCGATGTCCGGACCTTCGGCAACGGAAAATCCCATGTCGGCGAAGATGGTGGTGATCTCATCCCACACCTGCGTGAGCGGATGAACGCGGCCCTGTTCGGCGGACGTCTCGCGTAGAGGCAGGGTGACATCGATGGTTTCTGAGGCGAGCCGCGCGTCGAGCGCGGCGTTCTTGAGAATCTCGCGGCGAAGGCTAAGCGCTTCGGTCACCTGGTCCTTGGCGAGATTGATCTTCGCGCCTTCGGTCTTGCGCTCGTCCGGCGACATCTTGCCGAGCGTGGCGAGCAGCGCAGAGATCGATCCCTTCTTGCCGAGCGCTGAGACGCGTACGGCTTCGAGAGTCGCCTCGTCTGGCGCGGCGGCGATTGCGGACAGAATTTCAGTTTCAAGTTTGGAGAGGTCGGACATGCAGGCGCCCCGGTTTCCCACCTTTTCCCGGAAGGGAAATCGGTTCGCAGGGCAAACCGGGCGGGAGTGAATCTGAATTTGGGGCACAAGCAAGTCGGCAGGACACCCCACCCCGACGCAGTTGGCGTCGCCCCTCCCCCGCAGGGGAGGGTTAAAGCAAGCTCAGGCCGCGAGCGCGGCCTTGGCCTTTTCAGCAATCGCCTGGAACACCGCCGGCTCATGGATGGCCAGATCCGATAGCACCTTGCGATCCACCACGAGGCCCGATTTGGACAGACCGTCGATGAAACGGCTGTAGGTCATGCCGAACGGACGCACCGCGGCGTTCAGGCGCTGAATCCAGAGTGCGCGGAAGGTACGCTTCTTCAGCTTGCGGCCGACATAGGCGTACTGGCCGGCCTTGTCGACGGCGGCCTTGGCGGCGCGGATGGTATTCTTGCGACGGCCGCGGAAACCCTTGGCGTCCTTGTAGACTTTCTTGTGCTTGGCGTGAGCGGTCACACCGCGTTTGACGCGAGCCATGACTGATCTCCTTGATCTGAAAATTGAACGGGTGACAGAGCGCCGCGCGTGTTGCGCGCGACAGGCGATCAGGCGTTTGGCAAGAAGTACTTCTTGACGTTATCGCCGTCGGTCTTGAACAGCGTGCGGGTGCCGCGGAGCTGACGAATCTGCTTTTTCGTCCGCTTGATCATGCCGTGGCGCTTGCCTGCATGGGCAGACATCACCTTCCCGGTGCCGGTGACTTTGAAGCGCTTTTTGGCGCCCGACTTGGTCTTCAACTTGGGCATTTGGCTCTCCTATGGCCGTGCCAAAGACGCCCTTAAGAGGCGGCTTGCCGGCGAAATGCTCGCTAGAGCGTTGAAATGCTTCACGAACTTCTGCCTGAAGTGGTCAGCGAAATATCGTCAGCAAAACATCGCCACGGCAGCCCTTGATCAGCCGGGCGATGAAGGCGCGCTTATTGCAGAGAAACGCCCTGTTGGCAACGCATAATGGCCATGCTGCGGCGCGTTATGAAAGTGCCTCATTCATTACCATATTGGGTGCCGAATCAGATTTTGAGGGGAATTCATTCATGACCAATCGTAGGCGCGCCCAGGCCCGGGCGCTCGCTGCCGCCGCGCCTGCTTCCGCCGCATGGTGGCTCGCAGCCTCTGCTTTCGCGATCGCTTCGCTGCTGCTGGTTGTCTTCGCCGCCAAGGCTAGGGCCGGCGCGACTTATGACGGCGGCTGGAAGGTTGTCATCATCACCCAGTCCGGCAATTGCGATCCGGCCTACAGCTACCCCGTTCGTGTCACCGGCGGACGCGTAAGTTATGCGGGCGACGGCAGCTTCGAAATTTCCGGCAACGTCAGTGAAGGCGGCGGTGTCAACGTGACCATCGCGCGCGGAGACCAGAGGGCTAGCGGCAGCGGAAGATTGTCGGCGAGTTTGGGCGCCGGCCAGTGGACCGGCAAATCGGCCTCGACCGCCTGTTCGGGCCGCTGGGAAGCCAGCCGCGTTTAAGGGCGATTCTCTGCAACAAGACCAGCGAAATGGCGCCGCATGCGGCGCCATTTTTTCTATGGGAATATTTGCGTCTCGAGCGTTCAGGCAGGGTGCTGTCGGTGTGCTGGCTTCAGCGCGGCGCCAGCACCATGACCACCTGACGGCCCTCGAAACGGGCGTCCTGTTCGACCTTGGCGACTTCGGCGACTTCGGATTTGACGCGGTCGAGCAGCTTGGTGCCGATTTCCTGATGCGCCATTTCACGCCCGCGATAACGCAGCGTGATCTTGACCTTGTCGCCTTCCTCGAAGAAGCGAAGCATCGCGCGCATCTTCACGTCATAGTCGTGATCGTCGATCATCGGCCGCAGCTTGATCTCCTTGATCTCGACGACTTTCTGTTTCTTGCGTGCTTCGGCGGCTTTCTTCTGCGCCGAGTATTTATACTTGCCGTAATCCATGATCTTGCAGACCGGAGGACTTACGTTCGGCGAGATCTCCACGAGATCCATGCCGGCATCCATGGCCATCTTCACGGCCGCAACGGTTTCGACGACGCCCACGTTGGCGCCATTCTGGTCGATCAGCTGGATTTGAGCGTTGCGAATTTCATCATTGGTGCGCGGCCCGTCTTTGGTGACTGCGGGCGGGGCTCTGTTGGGACGGCGAATGGGGTGGTCTCCGTTGTTATGAAAGAAGGCGGCTATTTTGAAGGATAATGGCTTGCCGGGCAAGGACGCGCTGGCGAACCTGGCGTGAAAACCCTCAAATGCGAGGCATCCGGGTCACGTTGTTCGCTCACGCGAATGGGCGCTGGCCAGGTCCACGTAAAGCCGCAATGTGCGATCCGCAAGGGCCTGCGCGTCGTGATGGGCAAGCACCCAATCCCTGGCGCGTGTTCCGATGGCGCGGCGCGTCGTCTCCGGCAGGCCGAGCATCTTGATGAGCGCCCCGGCGAGGGCCGCGCTGTCGCCGGAGGTAAACCGCAGTCCGGTCATGCGCTCTTCGCTCACCGATGGCGGTGACAGCACGATGTCGGGTCCGGCGCTCAGGTCGGACACGATCGCGGGCAGGCCCATGGCCTGTGCGCCGAGTACCGCGCGCTGGGTTCCTTCGGTCTGCGTCGATGCAAACACCGCCGCTGCGGAAGCGGCGAAGGCGGCGGGCAGATCGCCACTTAGTCCCGCGAGTCGAACCACGTCGTTGGTGCCGGTCGCGGCGATCAGATCCCACAATTCGCCGGTGTAGCTGGTGCGGCCGTGATCCTCGCCGGTGAACACGACCATGAAGTCCTTGACGCCTGCGGCCTTCAGGCGCGCGGCGGCCTTGACGATCAGATGATGGCCTTTGCGCCGGACCATGCGTCCGGGAGCGAGAAGGACGCGGCAGGATGGCGAAACGCCCCAGGCGTGGCGAAGGCGTTCGATCCGCTCCAACGCAACGGTTTTCGGATCGAATTGCGCGGCATCGAAAATAGTAGGCAGCACCGTCAGCCTGGACAGTGGCGTGTCGTAGCGGTCGCGGATCAGATCGGCGATGTCTTCGCTGGCCGCGACAACCCGGTCGCCCTTCGCCATGACGCCGTTATAGAGACGCTTGAGGACGTTCTGTTCGCGAAAGCCCTTGTACCAGGTGGTGACGAAGGGTTTGCCGTTGATGCGCGCGGCGGCGTAAGCACTCCATGCCGGGGCACGGCCAAGCGCGTGCACGACATCGCAGCCGCGCTGCCCGATTAGGCGCGAGAGTTTGCGCACGCAGGCCACCATCACGACTGGATTTTTGCTGGCGACATCCATGGCGATGAATTCGCCGCCATTGGCGGTGACCGCGCCGGTTAGCCTGCCGCCGCTCGACACCACGACCGGCCGGTGTCCCGCGCCGTGAAGCAGTTTAACCAGATCGAGCGCGTTGGTGTCGGCTGCGCCCGATTCCAGTGTCGGCACGGCGATCAGGACGGTGAGATTGGCGGACAGATTGCGGTTGGCGGGCGCCAGCATTTCCAGACCGGCGAACGCTGACGCAGTCGCGCCATGCGGCTCAACTTCGATATGGCGTACTGCGGAGCCGTCCGGCATCAAATCGTCCCGGTATCTGGTTGGGTGTTCATCGAAGAAAAATCAAACGCAAGAAATATAAAATCTGCCGAATGAAGTTTGTATGCGGACATGAACTGCAAGCCGACCATACCGCATGCTGCGCCGGGCAATGCGCGTCGGCAAGAACTGTTAATGCAGAATTGGGTCGAAAGAAGGTCCGTTGACGTATCATATCGTCTGCCTCAATAACAGCCGATTGAGCCAACCGATCTGTGAAAAATTCGTATGACCGATTTGAACGACGTACCTGTTTACCTTGACGTTGAAACACCTAACGGAAAACGCCGCATCGCTGTCCGCAAGCGTGATGGCGCCTTGCCGGGATTATTCTGGCTCGGTGGATTCAAATCCGACATGAAAGGCACCAAGGCTGCCGCGCTTGATGCCTTCGCGGCGGAAAAAAAGCGCGCCTGTGTGCGGTTCGATTATTCCGGCCACGGCGAATCCGACGGCGATTTTGCCGACGGCACGATCGGACAATGGCACGAGGAAAGCCTGGCGGTGTTCGACGCGTTCTGCGAAGGCCCGCAGGTCGCGATCGGATCGTCGATGGGCGGATGGATGGCGTTATTGCTGGCGCGCGCACTGGCAAAACGGCGCGGCCAATCGCACCGCGCTTCGCTGGCCGGTCTGGTGCTGATCGCGCCCGCGCCGGATTTCACCGAGGAGCTGATGTGGAAAGCGTTTCCGCAAGACATCCGCGACCAGATCGAGAAAGACGGGGCATGGTATCGTCCCTCCGATTATGGTGAGCCCTATCCCATCACGCGCAAGCTGATTGAAGAGGGCCGCAATCATCTTCTGCTCGGCGGCCCGCTCGATGTCGGATGTTCAGTGCGGATCCTGCAAGGTGCGCAGGATCCGGATGTGCCCTGGCAGCATGCTTTCGCGCTGACGCATTGCCTGCCGAGCGATGACGTCGTGCTGACATTGATTCAGGATGGCGATCATCGTTTGTCGCGCCCGCAGGACATCGCGCGCATGCTGGCGGCGGTGGAAGAATTGTCGTGACGCCGGGGTGCCGTCTCAAAAATCCAGATCGGTGTAATGCGCGGGGGGCGGAAGGCCCGGCAGCGAGTCGTTCAGCAACGGCCGGAACGCCGGACGCGACTTGATACGCACGTACCAGGCCTTCGCGGCATCGTCTTCGTCCCAGGGCACGTCGCCGAGATAATCGATTGCCGACAGATGCGCCGCGGCGGCGAGGTCGGCATAGGTCAGGTCGTCGCCGGCGAGAAAGTTTCGCGTCCGCGCGAGCCAGCCGATATAGGCCAGATGATAACGGGTGTTGGTCTTGGCGGCACGCAGCATGTCTGTGGACGGCGCGCCGCCGCCCTGTTCGACGCTCATGTAGCGTTTGTAGATTCGTTCGGTGACCAGCGGGCCGACGGCCTCGCTGTAAAGCCTGTCGCAAAACCACGATATCAGCCGCCGCACCTCGATGCGGTCCGCGATCGCCGCGGGAAGCAGCCGGCGGCCGAGCGCCGCGCCATGTGTCTCGTCGAGATATTCGGCGATGATAGCCGCGCCGGGGATCGGCGGCAGACCTTCCGAGATCAGCACCGGGGTTTCCGCCGCCGGGTTCAGAGCGACGAACGCCTCGCGCCGCTCCCAGACGCGTTCTTCGACCAGGCGCGTCTCCAGCCCGTGTTCGCCGAGCGCCAGGCGCGCGAAACGCGAGCGGGGACAGAAGGGGTGATGAAAAAGTGTGAACATCAGCTCGTTGATAGCCCGGAGAAACTTAAGAAGAACCTTAAGGAAAGCCTGAAGGCGAAAATGAGAACGGCCAAGCGTCCTGCAGCCAAACTACCCTCGCGGGAAATTGGGGCAACCGCGATTTGACCGCTTTTCACGTTGCGGGGCGTCGTCGAATAGGCCACAAGAGCGCCCATCGCTTGCGCCCCCCTCCAGCTCTTTCGGATCGTTTCGCATGTTGGCCGATCTCTTGAAGGCTTTGTTCCTCGGCATTGTCGAGGGTGTCACCGAATTCCTGCCGGTTTCTTCCACCGGGCATCTGCTGCTTGTCGAGCGTTTCATGAACCTCGATCAACAGGATTTCTGGAAAACCTTCGCGGTGATGATCCAGCTTGGCGCGATTCTGGCGATCTTGCTGATCTACTTCCAGCGGCTCTGGCATGTCGCCACGCACATGTTCACAGATCCCGCCGCGCGCCGTTTCGTCATCGGCGTGCTGGTTGCGTTTCTACCTGCCGTCATTCTCGGTCTGCTGTTCGGGCATTTCATCAAGGCGGTGCTGTTCAATCCGTGGGTGGTGTGTTTCTCGCTGATTGCCGGCGGCGCGGTGCTGCTGTGGGTCGACCAGCAGGATTTCGACCCGCATCATCACAACGCGATGACTTTCCCGCTGCCGATGTATCTGGGCATCGGCATCGCGCAATGCGCGGCGATGATTCCCGGCGTGTCGCGCTCGGGTGCGTCGATCGTGGCAGCGATGCTGTTCGGCGCCGACAAGCGCTCCGCTGCCGAGTTCTCGTTCTTTCTGGCGATCCCGACCATGATCGGCGCATTTGCCTATGACTTCTATAAAGGCCGCGGTGACATGACCTTCGACCACTCGCTGACCATCGCAGTCGGCTTCGTGGTCTCGTTCATCACCGCGCTGATCGTGGTGAAGACGTTTCTGGATTTCGTCACCCGCAACGGCTTTGCGTTCTTCGCGTGGTGGCGCGTGATCGTCGGCACGCTCGGCCTGATCGCGCTGGCGCTCGGCAAGTAAGACCGCGCACGTGAACTCGGTTCACGCGCCTTTATGCGCGAACTGCCCGGTCTTGCGGAAGCGCCAGAGATAGGACGGAATCACCGCCGCCATCGATTCCAGCGGTTCACCCAGACCCTCCAGCGTCAGCCCGGCGGCTTTCGCGGCGTCAGATACGACATTGTCGGTGCGCAGCAATTCGACCTGATCCGGGGTCAGCTTCAGATCGCCTGGCGCGAATTGCAGGAACATGGCTTTGAGATGCGCCATGGCGAAAGGCAGCGGCACAAGAATCCGCTCGCGTTCGATCGTTTGCAAGATCAGTTCGATGATCTCGCGCATCGTCATCACCTCAGGACCGCCGAGTTCGTAGGTCGCGCCCTGTTCGGTCTTGCCGTCGACTGCATCCGCAATCGCGGTGGCGACATCGCCGACATAGACCGGCTGCAATTTCGTCACCCCGCCGCCGATCAGCGGCAGGGCCGGCGAGATTCGCGCCAGCGCCGCGAAGCGATTGGTGAATTGATCCTCCGGTCCGAACACCACCGACGGGCGGAAGATGGTGGCGGAAGGCGCCGCTGCCAGCACAGCCGTTTCGCCCGCGGCCTTAGCACGCGCATAGCGCGATGTGGAATTTGCATCCGTGCCGATCGCCGAGACGTGGACCAAGCGCGCGCCGATCCGGCTCGCGGCCTCCGCGACGGTTCTTGCACCCTGGTTCTGCACAGCGTCGAACGTCTGCGCACCGCTCTCGGCCAGGATGCCGACCAGATTGACCACCACGCTCGCGCCGCGCATCGCCGCTTCCACCGAAGCGGGGTGGCGGATATTGGCCTGCACCGGGTTGATCTGGCCGACCTTGCCGAGCGGCTGCAGGTGCCCCGCCAGTTCCGGCCGCCGCACGCCGACACGCAGACGGTAATCTCGCTTGGCCAACGCTCGTACAACGTGCCGGCCGAGAAAACCCGATCCTCCGAAGACCGTGACGAGGGTGTCGATGGGTGCTGTCATGGAGAGTTCCTGCGGTTGTACGGGCCGAGCCCCGTCGCTGTTATAGTGTCGCCGTTATAATATTTCCGCGATACGCCATCGGCCAATGGCTGTACAGGGGCCTTGATCGGCCCGCGACCCTAACAACTGAATTTGACAAGCGCACGGGCGATCAATAGTAACCGGCCCAATGCCCAGGTGGCGGAATTGGTAGACGCGCTGGCTTCAGGTGCCAGTGGCTTAACGGCCGTGAAGGTTCGAGTCCTTTCCTGGGCACCACTCGTTCGAGATTCGCTGTCCCTTAAGACAGTCCCGGGAATACCCTGTAGCCTCTCGTATGCCGGGCCATTGAGCGGTAACTTGACCTGCATCGATTCGACGAGGCCCTCGACATATGACCATCCGTCTGCATCGCGGCGATCTGCCGGACATTTCGCGCTACACCAATTCGGTGGCGATCGACACCGAAACGCTGGGTCTCAATCCGCATCGCGACCGGCTCTGCGTGGTGCAGCTTTCGAATGGTGACGGCACCGCGGACGTCGTGCAGATTCCCGCCGGTCATTCCGACGCGCCTAACTTAAAAAAATTACTGGGCGATCCGAAGATCACCAAGATCTTCCATTTCGGCCGTTTCGATATCGCGGTCCTGTATCACGCCTTCGGCGTGCTGCCGCAGCCGGTTTATTGCACCAAGATTGTCTCCAGACTGGTGCGGACCTACACTGATCGGCATGGCCTCAAGGATCTGGTGCGCGAGGTTTTGAATGTCGAATTGTCCAAGCAGCAGCAATCCAGCGATTGGGGCGCGGCCTCGTTGAGCGAAGCGCAACTCACTTACGCTGCATCCGACGTGCTGTATTTGCACGCGCTGCGTGAGAAGCTGGATGCGATGCTGGCGCGAGAAAACCGCACAGCCTTTGCCAAGGCGTGCTTCGATTTCCTGCCGACCCGCGCGAAACTCGATTTGTACGGATGGGAAAACGACGACATTTTCGCGCATTCGTAAGGTTACGCGCCCCGTTTCGGTCACACTCCGCGCCCTGTTAAGGATGCAGCGGCGCCAAATCCGTCGTAGAATAAGATCACAATCGTGCGCGATCCACACGAGCCTTCATCTCGGAGTGACGAGTGTATTCGGTTCAAGGCCAGAATTATCAGGCAAGTGCTGATGCCCGCTACGCCATTGCCGCCCGCCACAGCCGGCGCGTGCGGTTGCTGCGCAAGGCCGTGCCCGCCGTGGTGGCCGGCGCAATGTTCGTTATCGTTCTTGCCTCGATTTTCAATCCGTTCCGGATTCTGGCAAAGCTGCCGCTCGACATGGGTAATCTCGCCGTCTCCGGTACCAAGATCACAATGGATTCGCCGCATCTGGCGGGGTTCACGCCGGATCAGCGGCCTTACGAGTTATGGGCCAGGGCCGCGACCCAGGACGTGACCGATCCCACAAACGTCGAACTTCAGGATCTGCGCGCGAAGATTCAGATGGAAGATAAATCGGGTTTGACCCTCGATGCGCGGACCGGTCTGTTCGACACCAAGGCGCAGACGCTGACTCTTCGCCAGGACATTCTTCTGCAATCGACCACCGGCTATGAAGCGCGGCTGTCGCAGGCTGTTGTTGACATGGCAGGCGGAACGGTATCGTCGGATGAGCCGGTCGCGGTCAAGCTTCTGAATGGCACGCTCGATGCGCAGAGACTGCGAATCACCGAGAATGGCGCGCTGGTTCGTTTCGACCAGGGCGTGACCATGGTCCTTGTCGTGGACAATCCCAACAAGCCGGCGGCTGACAATGGCGATGCGGCAAGCGCCGGCGCTCAGCCCGCCGCGCAGGATGCGGCAGCCAAATGATTTTTTCGACGATGAGGCAACATATGCGCGCCGCCGCCAAACCTACATTGCGCAAGGGCATGCGCCTGCAACGGCTGGGCGCAATCATGATTTGCTTGATATTCGGCATCGCCACTGCGCATGCGCAGACCAGCACCATGACGGGGGTGCCGAACGCGATGCAGGGCTTTTCGCAAAACCGCGACAAGCCGATCCAGATCGACGCGATGTCGCTGGAGATGCGCGACAAGGACAAGGCGGCGACGTTCGCCGGCAACGTCAAGGTAGTGCAGGGCGACACCACGATGCGCGCGCAAAAGATGATAGTCTATTATGATGAAGACCCGAATTCGCCGAAGCCGGCGATGAAATCCGCCAAGCCCGGTCCCGGCGGTAGTTCGTCGATCCGGCGGCTCGAGGCTATAGGCGGCGTGACCGTGACTCAAAAAGACCAGACCGTTAGCGGCTCGACAGGCATTTTCGATATGCGAGCCAACACGGTCACGATGCAGGGCGACGTCATTTTGACCAAAGACAAAAACGTGCTGCGCGGCGACAAGCTCATTGTCGATATGACAACTGGCGTCTCTCGAGTCGAATCAAACGGCGGGCGAGGGGTATCGGGTATATTCCAGCAGTCAAAGGGAGCGGGCGAAGGGCCTTCATCGATTATTCCCAATGGCGCCAGTGGGGGTGTTGCGCGGCAAGTACCGCAATCGCAATCCGCGCCTGCTGCCGGAAAACCCCTCAAACTCAATAGCTTGCAACAAAGTTCTCCACCCCGAGGTTGAACCAAAGCCGACAAGCCTGTATCACCCCGGCGTCAGTGTCCGTGTTGCGGATCGTGCGGAAACTTCCATTTTCAGGCGCGTGGCGTTTTATGAGCGAACGCCGGTGGCATGGCGGCACTTTGGCTGCCGTGAAAGACTGATTGAAGCGGTATGGTGGATTTTCTGCGAATGTTTCGTCGCAAAGCGCCCCGCGGACGGCAGGGTTTTGCGCGCTCGCGCTCCGACATCACTTCGCTTGGTGACCGGATGGGCGACATTTTCAAGAACGTGCGCGGTGAAGCGCCTTCGCGCGAGGCCAACCGCGATATTCCGATTCCGAATCGCGAACCTGCCAATCGCGAACCGCGACCGCAGCGGACAGCATCGCCGCCGCCGCCCTTGCCGGCTCTCGCGCCGGTTGAGCCCTTCGCCTTCGAGCATTCCGTGCCGCCGATTCCGCGCGAAGTGCCGCGTGATGCGCCGCGCGACGGCGCCCGTCAGGAGCGGCGTCCGCCTCCCAGCCAGTCTTCTCAAGGCCTGTCCTCTCAAGGCCACCCTTTCGCCGTCCAGTCCTTTGCGAGCGTTGGCGGCAATGGCGCGGCTGCGTCACGTGCGCCGCGGCGCGCCGGCTATCTCGCCATTCACGGTGTGGAGAAAAGTTTTGGCTCGCGCCAGGTCGTGCGCGGCGTCAGCATCTATGTCCGCCGCGGCGAAGCCGTGGGCCTGCTCGGCCCCAACGGCGCCGGCAAGACCACCGTATTCTACATGATCACGGGACTGATCAAGGCGGATCGCGGCCGCGTCGAGCTCGATGGCCACGACGTGACCCGCATGCCGATGTATCAGCGCGCCCGGCTCGGCATCGGTTATCTGCCACAGGAAGCCTCGATCTTCCGCGGGCTGACGGTGGAGGAGAATATCCGCGCGGTGCTTGAAGTGACCGAGCCCGACAGGCGCAAGCGCGAGAAGGAACTGACGGCGCTACTTGAGGAATTTCGCATTACCAAACTGCGCAAGTCGCCGGCGATCGCGCTATCCGGCGGCGAGCGCCGCCGCGTCGAAATCGCGCGCGCGCTAGCTTCGCGTCCGAGCTATATGCTGCTCGACGAACCCTTCGCCGGCATCGATCCGATCGCTGTGGGCGATATTCAGGAACTGGTCCGGCATCTGACCAATCGCGGCATCGGCGTGCTCATCACTGACCATAATGTGCGTGAAACGCTCGGTCTGACGGACCGCGCCTATATCGTCTATGCCGGTGAAGTGCTGACCGAAGGCCGGCCGGACGAGATCGTCAACGATCCGGACGTGCGGCGGCTTTATCTGGGTGAGGAATTCAAACTTTAAGTATTCCGGTCCCAAAGTAGCCGGGCTTCAATATCTGATAGATGGGGCTATTCTGTCGCGGCAGCCCGGATTCGGCCCGGCCGGGCAAGCGCCCTAGCCCAAAATTACAATCCGTCAAGTCGTGTACATCGACTCATAAACGTACTAAGCAAGATTTGGACCAACTTTGGGCCGGATCTTGATAAAATGGCGCTAACGCAACGCTTAGAGTTCCGCCAGTCGCAGTCGCTGGTGATGACGCCGCAATTGATGCAGGCGATCAAGTTGTTGCAACTCTCGAATCTCGACCTCGTGGCATTCGTCGAAGACGAACTGGAGCGGAACCCGCTGCTTGAGCGCGCCAATGAAAACGGTGAGCCGCCGGTTCGTGGTGAGCAGACCGACGCGCCGGTCGCCGACCGCAGCGAGTTTGCCAAGAATAATGACGTGGGTGATGATTTTTCAGGCGACGGCGCAGGGGCTTTCTCCAGCTCTGGCGAAGACCATTCCGCCGGTGAGGGTTTCGAAGCGGCGGGCGACGACTGGATCAATCGCGATCTCGGCACGCGCTCGGACATGGAACAGACCTTCGACAACGGCCTCGACAACGTGTTCTCTGAAGAGCCCTCCGAAACTGCGGCGCGCAACGCGCAGGATGCCGCGCCGACGGCCTTCACCGAATGGGGCGGTGGCTCCTCGAACGATGACGATTACAATCTCGAGGCTTTTGTTGCCGCCGAATTGTCGTTACGCGATCATCTGGCCGAACAGCTCGCGGTGGCGTTGACCGACCCGTCGCAACGCATGATCGGAAAATATCTCATCGATCTCGTCGATGATGCCGGCTATCTGCCGCCCGATCTCGGCCAGGCCGCCGAAAAGCTCGGCGCGACCGAGGAGGCCGTTCACAGTGTGCTCGCGGTTTTGCAGAAATTCGATCCCCCCGGCATCTGCGCGCGCTCTTTGAGCGAGTGTCTTGCCGTCCAGCTGGGCGAGCGCGATCGCTACGATCCGGCGATGCAGGCGCTGGTCGAGCATCTCGATCTGTTGGCGAAGCGCGATATCGGCGCTTTAAGAAAAATCTGCGGCGTCGACGATGAGGATATCGCCGACATGATCGGCGAAATCCGTCATCTCGATCCCAAGCCCGGGCTGAAGTTCGGATCGACCAAGGCGCAGACGGTGGTGCCCGACGTCTATGTGCGCCCGGGCCCGGACGGCGGCTGGCTGGTGGAGCTCAACAGCGACACCCTGCCGCGCGTTCTGGTCAATCAGGTTTATTACACCGAATTGTCGAAAACGATCCGCAAGGACGGCGACAAATCCTATTTCGCCGATTGCCTGCAGAACGCGACCTGGCTGGTGCGCGCGCTCGATCAGCGCGCCCGCACCATCCTGAAAGTCTCTTCTGAAATTGTGCGGCAGCAGGACGGCTTTTTCACGCAAGGCGTGTCGCATCTGCGGCCGCTGAATCTCAAAGCGGTGGCTGACGCGATCCAGATGCACGAGTCGACGGTATCGCGTGTCACCGCCAACAAATACATGGCGACTAATCGCGGCATTTTCGAATTAAAGTATTTCTTCACGGCCTCGATCGCCTCCGCCGACGGCGGGGATGCACATTCCGCCGAAGCCGTGCGGCACCGCATCAAGCAGTTGATCGACGCGGAGGAACCCGCCGCGATCCTGTCCGACGATACCCTGGTGGAACGTTTGCGCAGCGACGGCATTGATATCGCCCGAAGAACAGTCGCGAAATATCGCGAGGCGATGCGAATTCCCTCCTCGGTGCAGCGCCGCCGCGACAAGCAAAGCATGCTTGGCAATGCTCTTACCGCAACGGCATCCTCGAACGACAAGTCCCGCGACACAGCTCCCGCTTGACGGCCTTCGGGGGTTTGGCGATCCTGCCGGTTAATTTGACCGAAGGGTCTGACGAGAAGCGAGGTATCACATGACGCTCCGGGTCTCTGGGAAAAGCATTAGCATCGGCGAAGCCATGCGCGATCGTGTCGTGGCGCGCACCGACGAGGTGCTGCGCAAATATTTCGACGGCAATTATTCGGGCCACATTACGCTGAGCAAGGACGGATTCGGCTTCCGCACCGATTGCGCATTGCATCTGGATTCCGGAATTACGCTGGAGGCGGATTCGATGTCGTCCGACGCCTATGCCAGCGCCGATCAGGCGCTACTGATGATCGAAAAGCGATTGCGGCGTTACAAGAGTCGCCTGAAGGACCGCTCCGCGCGCAAGGCGCATGCCGAGAGCGCGGCGATGGCGACTCTGGAAATGTCGGGCATCGATGCATCGAATTACGTGATCGAGGGGCCGGACTTCGACGATCATGACGAAGTCACGGCGTTCAATCCCGTCATCATCGCCGAATCGACGCAGTCATTGAGACGGTGTTCGGTCAGCGAAGCGGTGATGGAGCTGGATCTGACCGGGGCGTCGGCGCTTGTGTTCCAGCATGGCAGCAGTGGCCGTGTGAATGTCATCTATCGGCGCTCCGACGGTAATGTCGGGTGGGTTGATCCTCCTGCGACCAACTAACCAAGACCGCGGTGAGCGTCTTGACGCCCCGGCGGCCCGCCAATATGGTCCGCGACCTTGAAATGGCCTGAATCCGGATTTGATCCGGGATCGCTGAACGAAACGCCTTTCACTACCGTTAACGGTTCAACTTCACCTTCGGGACGCTCCATGACGATTACCGATCTGGTCGCGCCGGAAGCGATTCTCCCCGCCTTGAAGGTCATCAGCAAGAAACAGGCGCTGCAGGAACTTGCGGCGCGCGCGGCTGTGCTGACCGGTCAGAACGAGCGTTCTATCTTCGAGGTGTTGTTGCAGCGGGAGAAGCTCGGCACCACGGCGGTGGGGTATGGCGTTGCGATCCCGCACGGCAAGCTGCCAAAGCTCGAGCGGTTGTTCGGCCTGTTCGCGCGGCTCGATCGCCCGATCGATTTCGAGGCGATGGACGGCGCGCCGGTCGATCTGGTGTTTCTGCTGCTCGCGCCGGAAGGTGCCGGCGCCGATCATCTGAAAGCGCTGGCGCGTATCGCGCGTTTGCTACGCGATCAGGACATCGCCAAGAAGCTGCGCGCCTCGCGCGACGCGCAGGCGCTGTATTCAGTGCTGGCGTTGCCGCCGGCGACCGCGGCGTAATTACTCTGTTATTGCCGGGCTTGACCCGCGTATCCATCATTCAAAACAAGAGCGGCAGCGCTCTTCGCGCTGCCGCTTGATCCGGATTCCTTGCTGAGTATCAGTGAACGCTGACGGCTTCCAGCTCGTTGCTCCATGCATTCGCGATCGCCGCCTCGCGGCTGTCGGTCAGCATGATCGGAGTGCCATCGGCAGCGTGAAGCGCGAACAGCTTCAGGCCGGGCGCGATCTGCGGCGCCTGCGGGAAAAGACCTGGCACGTCCTCAGAGCGAATCTGTTTAACGTAGGCGATGTGGCCCTCGCCCAAGGCTGCCAGCGACTCCAGGGAGACCTCCGGCTCGAATGTGACAGTGGCATTAGTCATGTCCTCGACTCCTTTTTCGACAAGCGGTCGAGTCCGCTACAAGTTCCATTATTCGTGTTCATTGATGGCTATCTGCTTAACGATTCGCTCGGGTTCAGGCCGGGCGAGGTCAATTGACAGCAATCCGTTCTTCAAATCCGCGCCCAGCACGTACATCCCGTCGGCCAGCACAAAGGTACGCTGGAAGTGGCGCGCGGCGATGCCGCGATGGATATATTGCCGGGCCTTGTCGTCCTGTTGGCGGCCCCGGATCACGAGCTGGTTTTCCTCGGTGGTGACATCGAGTTGTTCACGGGTGAAGCCTGCAACCGCCAGCGTGATCCGCAGGCGCTCGGGTTGACCGTTTTCACGGTCGCACCGCTCGATGTTGTAGGGAGGATAACCGTCGGCGCCTTTGACGACGCGGTCGAGCGCACGCTCGATCTCGTCGAATCCCAAAAGGAACGGACTAGATAACGAAGGAACACGGCCCAT
>JAIERI010000111.1 GCA_019747015.1 Xanthobacteraceae bacterium | reverse complement strand
CGGACGGCGAAGTTGCCCGCGTGGTCGGCACACTGTCCGATGTCACCGACCTGAAGAACGCCGAAGAGCGGATGCTGCATGATTCGGTCCATGACAATCTCACCGGTCTGCCGAACCGGCAATTGTTCATCGACCGTATCAAAGCCGTCGATGCCTTCGCCAAATCGACAGCCAATCTGCGTCCCACGGTCATGGTGATCGACCTCGACCGCTTCAAGCAGGTCAACGACTCGGTCGGCATCGCTGTCGGCGACTCGATCCTGCTGACGCTTGCGCGCCGCCTCACCCGCATTCTCAAGCCCCAGGACACGCTGGCACGCCTCGCCGGCGATCAGTTTGGCCTGCTGCTGACCTCCGAATACGAGCCGACCAAGATCACCGCCTTCGCCGAAACCATTCGCAAAACTATCCGCGCCCCGATCGCCTTCAACGAGCGGGAGATTTTCCTTACCGCATCGATCGGGCTTGCGCTCAGCGACCCGCAGGCACCGCTGACCGACGAGATCATCAAGGACGCCGAACTTGCGATGTATCATTCCAAGCGCATCGGCGGCGATCGTATCGACGTCTACAAGCCGGCGATGCGCGCACGCAGGACCGACCGGCTGACACTGGAATCCGAACTGCGCCGCGCGATCGAACGGCATGAGATCACGATCCTGTATCAGCCCATCGTGCGGCTGGAAGACCGCTCGGTGGCGGGCTTCGAGGCGCTGGCGCGCTGGGATCATCCCAAGCTCGGACGCATGTCGCCCGGCGAGTTTATCTCCATCGCCGAGGAAATCGGCCTGATCGTCGATCTCGGCCTGTTCGTGATGGATACCACGGCGCGGCAGCTTGCGGCATGGCAGCGTGCGGTGCGCACGCGAGTGCCGGTTTTTGCGAGCGTCAATGTGTCCTCACGCCAGTTGCTGCGCCACGATCTGATCCACGACGTGCGCGGCGTGCTGTCGCGCTCGGCGGTGGCGCGCGGATCGCTCAAGCTGGAACTGACCGAATCGCTGGTGATGGAGAATCCCGAACACGCCGCCCAGATGCTGTACCGGATCAAGGAGCTCGGCACAGGTTTGTCGCTCGACGATTTCGGCACCGGCCATTCCTCGCTCGCCTACATCCAGCGCTTTCCCTTCGACACCATCAAGATCGATCAATCCTTCGTCCGCACCACGCGCAACGGCTCGCGGCCGATCCTGCTCAAGTCGATCGTGGCGATGGCACACGATCTGGGGATGGAAGTCGTCGCCGAGGGTGCCGAGACGGATTCGGACGCTGTCGAGCTTTATCAGCTCGGCTGTGAATTCGCGCAGGGCTTCGCCTTCGGCGAGCCGATGGATGCCGACAGCGCGTCGCGGCTGCTGACCGGCGAGCGCACCGAATCTGCACGGCCGGCACGCCGCAGCCTGAGGCAGCGCCCAAGCGCGGTCGCGACGCAAGAATAGTCCGGCGCCTCATCCGATTTATCGAATTATTAGCTTTGCGTTGCTACGCGCTTTTGTTGCCTTCGGCGTCGCGGCTTGCAGCGGAAAACCAGCATGACAACGAGATTGCGCGGCAGCGCGTGGCTGCATCTTGCCATTGTCGGCTGTCCCATGATTGCCGGCGCGATCTATACCCTATTCGCCGGTCAGGACATGAATTGGGACTGGCAGAATTATCACGAATACAACGTGTGGGCTGTCCTCAACGGGCGCTACGACATCGATGTGCAGCCGGCCGGATTCCAGACCTATTTCAATCCGCTGGTTTACTTTCCTGTCTATTGGCTGCGCCACGCATTGCCGGCGCCTTATGGGCTGGCGATCATGGGCGCGGTCCACGGCCTCAATCTGTCGCTGATCTATTTTTTCTCCCGAACTGTTCTGGGCAATTCGGCAAACGCACTGACGCTCGCCGCATCGCTGCTGATCGCGCTGGTCGGGCCAATGACGCTGTCGGAAGTGGGAACGAGTTTTTCCGATATCCTGACCGCGCTGCCGATCATCTTCGGTTTCCTTCTCATTCTCTCGGCGAGTGACTCCGGCCGCGCTCGCATTCTTCTTGCCGGATTGCTGCTTGGCGCAGCGGTTGGACTGAAGCTGACGAACGTGGTCTATGCGGCGGGCGCCGCAGCGGCGCTGTTGCTGGCGGCGCGTCCAATTGCTGCGATTGTCTGCCTCGCCATCGGCGGTGCGATCGGGTCGGCGGCAACCGGCAGCTTCTGGAGCCTGATGCTCTGGAAGGACATGGGAAATCCGGTCTTTCCGCTGTTCAACGGCATTTTCCAGTCGCGGGAATTGCAGCCTGTCAATATTCTCGATCTGCATTTCATGCCGCGCAGCTTACTCGACGCACTGGCCTATCCGTTCTACTGGCTGGTCGGAGACCACCGCAGTTCGGAATTTCCGTTTCGCGATGCGCGCTTCGCACTGGTGATGATACTGATCCCGCTCGCCTTGCTCGGGAGGGCCATCAAGAACCGTCCGATTTTCACGCGGCGGGACGTCATGTTTTTTGTGATGTTCGGCGTATCCTATGTCGCGTGGCTGGGGATGTTTTCCATCCAGCGGTACGCGGTGGTGCTGGAACTGCTGTGCGGGCCGCTGATCGTTCTGGTTGTTGTGCGCCTGGTGAGTGCGTTCAATAAGATGCCTGAAACTTCATCGAGACCGGCGGGCATGCTCGCCTTTGCAGTGGCGGCCGCGATCGCGCTGTGGTCGCAGCCCGGAGACTGGTGGCGGCGGCCCTGGTCGCAGCCCTATCGTCCGGATACAGCGGCGCTGGCGCAACCTGCGACATACTTTCTCCTCGACAAGCCTTTCGGCTATCTCGCGCCGCTGCTTGCGCCAAGTTCACGTTTTAATCAGCTCTCTGACGTCGCCTCGCCGGTCCTGCCGGGCGGCGCGTTCGATCGCCGCATTCGCGCCGGACTCGAAAATCCGCTGCCGGGAGGATTGTGGGAATTGCATCTGCGCGAGCGCGCGCCGCGGCCCGGCCTGCTCGATGCCTATGGCCTTGCGGTGGACGCTTCCAGATCATGCGTCGAAATCGAGGGACCGGTAAAATCCTCGGACGCTGTCGCCTGTCCGCTTATGGCCAACACCGTCCGCTGACGAGACAGATCAGGCGTGACCGGCCGCGTTCGACAGCATGCCAAGATCGATGCCGATCTTGTCCAGCGCCCGCTGATATTTGTCCTCGACATTACGGCCGAAAATCAGATCGGGATCGGCCGGACAATGCAGCCAGCCATTGTGCTGGATTTCGCTCTCCAACTGTCCCGGTGCCCAGCCGGCGTAGCCGAGGGCGAGAATGGCACGTTTGGGGCCGTTGCCCCTGGCGATGGCCTTGAGAATATCCAGCGTCGCCGTCAGGCTAATGCCCTCGTCGATCGGCAATGTCGCGTCTTCGATGGCAAAATCACTCGAATGAAGCACGAAGCCACGCCCGGTATCGACCGGACCGCCTTTCAGCACCTTCATGCATTCGGCGTGTTCGGGAAGCTTGACCTCACCGGCTTTGTCGATGATATCGAGTTGCATCAGCAGTTGCGGAAAATCGATGCTGCCCGCCGGACGGTTGACGACGATACCCATCGCGCCGTCGGCAGAATGGGCGCAAACATAAATCACCGAGCGCGCAAAACGCTCGTCTTCCATCACAGGCATCGCAATCAGAAGCTGACCGTCGAGATAGGTCGTTCCGGCTGAACTGGAAACACCGCCGGCGCCGCCGCCTGGCTTGCGGTCAGTGGACGTTTTCTTGTTCGGCTGCGGCTTTTCGTCCATCAAGAAGTCTCTTTGTCCTGCACCATCCTGATATTGGGTGCCGCGTCTGTCAATCAACCGGTTGGTCAATGAACATGCACGATCACAGGCAATTCAATTGGTTCGTGCGGCACATTGCCTGTAAAGACGTCACATGAACGACATTGTTCCATCGTCGCTGCAGACGCGACTCATGACCACCGCTCTGTTTTGTTTCGTCTCGTCTGTCGCACACGCTCAGGATGTGTCGGCATGGGCTGCCGAAAAGCATTCGGCCGTCCGCCTGCTTGCGGGATCGCGCAACGGCGCTGTGCTGCTTGGCGGCGTCGGCTTCCGGCTCGACCCGGGCTGGAAAACCTATTGGCGCACACCGGGCGATTCGGGCGTGCCGGCGCGTTTCGATTTTTCCAAATCGGATAACGTCGAGGCCGTGAACATCCTGTGGCCCGCGCCGAAGAAATTCGCCGATGGCGCCGGCGGCTTCTCGCTCGGCTATCATGATCAAATCGTGGTGCCGCTGCGTATCGTCACCAAGAATCCCGATCAGCCTGTGACACTCCGCGCCCATGTCAATTATGCGGTATGCGAGAAGCTGTGCGTTCCCGTCGAGGCCGACCTCGAACTGCCCTTCGCCAGCATCGCCAGCACCGAGGACAGTGCGCTCGGCGCCGCACTCGACGGCGTGCCGAAACCTGCCAGCATCGGCGATCCCAATCCGCTCACCATTCGCGACGTCAAGCGCATCGGCGCCAAAAGCGTTCAGGTCAATGTCGTTGCACCGGACGGCGTCGATCCCGCGCTGTTTGTCGAGGGCCCGACCCCGGACTGGGCGCTGCCCATTCCAAAGCTCGCCAAACGCGAACCGCATAACGTGCAGCGCTTCACATTCGATCTCGACGGCGTGCCGCCGGGCGTGAATCCGGACGGTGCCGCGCTGAAATTCACACTGATTGGCGGCGATCGCTCCTACGAATTCAACGTCAATTTGAATTAAGCCTTCCACTGCCCGTCTCCTCACAAAAGAAGTGGCAGCGCACATCATCCATAGCATTTTCCGGCTAAGTGGAAACCGGTTAGCCATCAGAAGATGCTCTAAAACTTAAACATGCGCGAATTCTGATCGCAAAACCGGTACCCACTTTTGCAGAATCCGCGCTAAGACACCGCCATTGATCCCACGGAGATAAATTATGACCATTAAAGTCGGCGACCATCTTCCAGAAGCCAAGTTTCGCGTGATGACGGGCGAAGGTCCGCAAGTGAAAACCACCGATGACATTTTCAAGGGCAAGAAGGTCGCGCTGTTCGCCGTTCCCGGCGCTTACACCAACACCTGCCACAAGATGCACATGCCGAGCGTTTTCCAGAACGCCGCCGCCATCAAGGCAAAGGGCGTCGACACCATCGCGGTTGTTTCCGTAAACGACGTGTTCGTGATGAAGGCCTGGCAGCGTGACACCGACATGAACAGCGAGGGTCTTTATCTCGCCGACGGCAATGGCGAGTTCACCAAGGCCATCGGCATGGAATTTGACGGCTCGGGTAACGGCCTCGGCACCCGCTCAAAGCGTTATTCGATGCTGGTCGAGGACGGCGTGGTGAAAAAACTCAATGTCGAGGACTCGCCCGGCAAGGTCGATGTTTCGGGTGGCGACACGCTGCTCGGGCAGCTTTGATAATGTAGCTTTCTCCTCTCCTTGTAGGAGAGGAGAAAACTTTCATCGCACCTCTGCCAGCCCGTCACGCGCCAGTTGATCGGCGCGCTCGTTCTCGTCGTGGCCGGCGTGGCCCTTGATCCAGTGCCATCGCACATCGTGCTGATGCAGCGCGGCGTCTAGCCGCTGCCACAGATCGACATTCTTCACCGGTTTCTTGTCGGCGGTGCGCCAGCCATTTTTCTTCCAGTTGTGAATCCAGCTTGTGATGCCCTGACGGACATACTGGCTGTCGGTGGTGAGATCCACGGAAGCGGGTTTCTTCAAGGCCTCGAGAGCAGAGATCGCCGCCATCAATTCCATGCGATTATTGGTGGTTGGATTTTCGCCGCCCTTCATTTCCTTTTCAACATCGCCGAAACGCAAGATCGCCCCCCAGCCGCCCGGACCGGGATTGCCCGAACAGGCGCCGTCGGTGAAGATCGTCACGCGGGGTAAAGCGGAATCGGTCACGCGGCGGATCCTGCCCGTTCGACACCATAATCGCCGATGTTTTTCACGCTCTGATGGAATCGCAGCTTGCGAACATATTCCAGCGGGTCTTTCGGCTTCACCAGCGCGCCGGGTGGAACGTCCAGCCAATCCACAAGACGCGTCAGCAAAAAGCGCATCGCCGCGCCCCGCGCCAGCAGCGGCAACGCGTCACGCTCATCCCCCGATAGCGGCCGCACCTTCTCATAGGCGCTCAGGAAGGCGCGGGCCTTGGTGACATTGAAGGCATGGTCGATCTCGAAACACCAGGCATTCAGACAGATCGCGACGTCGTAGCTGAGAATGTCGTTGCAGGCGAAATAGAAGTCGATCAGCCCCGACAGCTTTTCGCCGAGAAAGAACACGTTGTCCGGAAACAGATCGGCGTGGATCACGCCCTGCGGCAGCGAACGCGGCCAGTACTTTTCAAGATGATCGAGCTCGGCACCGAGCAACTTGCAAAGCTCGCTCTGCACGGCATCGGCGCGCGGTGCGGCGGCATCGAACAGCGAACGCCAGCCGGACACCGACAGCGTGTTGGCGCGCGATATCGGAAAATCCGCGCCGGCCAGATGCATTTTCGCCAGCGCATGACCGACACCCGCGCAATGCGCGGCGTTCGGTTTGCGTGGCCAGACGCCTTCGAGAAAATTGACGATCGCCGTGGGCCGGCCCGCCAGCACGCCGAGCATCTCGCCGCCCTTGCCGGCCACCGGCTGCGGGCAGGTGATGCCGTGGGTCGCCAGATGCTGCATCAGGCCGAGAAAGAACGGCAGGTCGCATTGCGCCACGCGCTTTTCATAAAGCGTGAGGATGAAGCTGCCGGTGCTTGTGTGCAGAAGGAAATTCGAATTCTCGACGCCTTCGGCGATGCCCTTGTAGGAGAGCAGTTCGCCGATGTCGTAATTGCGAAGAAAGTCCGCGAGGTCTTCGGCGGCAACGTCGGTGTAAACCGCCATTAAACCTTTACTCCGCGAGCAGCTCGTTTCGCAGCGGACGCGGCAGCGGGAAGAATTCGTTTTCCTCGGCGGCCGAGACGGTCTCCACGCTCAGTTTGTAATGAGCGGCGAAGGCATCCATGATCTCCTCGACGATCACTTCCGGCGCGGACGCGCCCGCAGTGATGCCGAGACGCGTGATGCCCTCGAACTTCGACCAGTCGAGTTCGGAGGCGCGCTGCACCAGCACGGAGACCTTGCAGCCTTCGCGTTCGGCGACCTCGCGCAAACGCTGCGAGTTCGAGGAGTTCGGCGAGCCGACCACCACCATCGCGTCGACATACGGCGCAACCTTCTTCACCGCGAGCTGCCGGTTGGTGGTGGCGTAACAGATGTCTTCCTTGTGCGGGCCGTCGATATTGGGGAAGCGATCTTTCAGAACCGCGACGATCTCCTTGGTGTCGTCGATCGACAGCGTGGTCTGGGTCACGAAAGCGAGCTTGGATGCATTTTTCGGCTGGAAGGTGCGCGCGGCGTCCATGGTCTCGATCAGCACGACCGCACCCTTGGGCAACTGGCCGAGCGTGCCGACCACTTCGGGGTGGCCGGCATGGCCGATCAGCAGGATTTCGCGGCCGCGCTTGAAGTGAATCGCCGCCTCACGATGAACTTTTGTCACCAGCGGGCAGGTCGCATCCAGGGTGAAGAAATTGCGCTTGTCGGCCTCGCTCGGAATGGCCTTCGGCACACCATGGGCCGAAAACACCACCGGGGCTTCGGTCTGCGGAATTTCGTCCAGTTCCGCGACGAAAATTGCGCCCTTTTCGCGAAGACTTTCAACGACATAGCGATTATGCACGATTTCATGCCGGACATAGACCGGTGCGCCATACAGCTTCAGCGCACGCTCGACGGTATCGATGGCCCGCACCACGCCGGCGCAAAACCCGCGAGGCGAGCAAAGGACGATGGAAAGATTGGGCTTTTGAGCGTCTGAGGTCATTTTCAACCGGAATTAGCCAGAAAAAGGCAAAACATGCGTTCTGGCGGGAACTGTGAATGCGCTGAAACCAAGACTTGATTTGAGAGGACTTGGGACCGCCCTCCCCATCCTGTCAAGGGCGATCCGCACCCATTGCACGGTCCGCCCCTCGCGGACTATATAGGTACGAATTCCCGTCATCGCCGATGACCAGACGGCTTCGCCCCTCAAAAAGGCGGGCGAAGCGTAAAGGAGATTTGCCATGAGCAATGCACCGCTGATGCCGAAGGCGACTGCCGTGTGGCTGGTTGATAATACCGCTTTGTCTTTCGACCAGGTGGCCGAATTTACCAAAATGCACCCGCTCGAAATCCGCGCGATTGCCGACGGAGATGCGGCGCAGGGCATTAAAGGCATGGACCCGATCTCCACCGGCCAGCTCACCCGCGAGGAAATCGAAAAGGGTGAGAAGGATCCGGATTATCGCCTGAAACTCGGCGAATCCAAGGTCGTGCTTCCGGCCGCCATCAAAAAGAAGGGCCCGCGCTATACCCCGGTGTCCCGCCGCCACGAGCGGCCGAGCGCGATTCTCTGGCTGGTGCGCAATCACCCCGAATTGAAGGACAGCCAGATCATGCGTCTTGTCGGAACGACCAAGACGACGATCGCCAGTGTGCGCGACCGCACCCACTGGAACGCCTCGACCCTGACCCCGATGGACCCGGTGACTCTTGGCTTGTGCTCGCAGATCGAACTCGATTTCGAAGTGCAGCGTGCGGCCAAGGAAAAGCCAACCACCGAGCAATATGGCGGCGCCACGCTATTGCCGGCCTCCGAGACCACCCGCCGCGAGGCCGAGCATGAGCCTCAGCCCACCGAGAAGCAGCGTGACGACATGAATGTCGATGCGGTGTTCGCCAAGCTGAAGAATATCGGCGGCGGCAAGAAGCACGACGACGAGGAATAACGTCTCAATCTTGCTGAAAAAGCAAAAGCCGCGCCATCATTGATGACGCGGCTTTTTCAAGTTCCGGAAGAAACGGACGAGCCGAAAGCACCTCGCCCTTTTCTGCTCAGAACTTGTAAGTGATACCGGTGCCGATCAGCCATGGATCGAGATTGACCTTGCCGCTGATCGGAGTGACGCCGTTAGTGCCGTCCCAGTTCGGACGCAGCCAAAGCTTCTTGACGTCCACGTTCCAACCCCAATGCCGATCGACCATATAATCGAAGCCGACCTGAACGACCGGAGCGAACGAGTCGTGCAAATGACTGTTCGTAATCGTGACGCCGTTATTTGTAACATTTCCGGCGGATTGGTCGAAGAACCATGTGTAGTTCACGCCCGCGCCGACATACGGCTTGAACGCGCCGAACTCGGTGAAGTGGTATTGCAACGTAAGCGTGGGAGGCAAAAGCCATGCTTTGCCTACATCAAGCCCGTTGAGCGAACCTGTCCCCGTCACATGGTTGCGCGTCACGCCGAGGATCAATTCCGCGGCAAGATTTCTGTTGAAGAAGTACGAAATATCGAGTTCCGGAACGACGGTGTCCGACGTTGCCAGGCCTGAACCGGCGACCTGATCGACGTGACCGGAATCTCGCGTAATCACGCCAAGCGCGCGCACGCGGATCATCCACGGATTCCAGATGTTCTCGATCGGAGGCGCCTTGTAGACGGGAGCCGGCGGAAGATCGGCTGCGGAGGCGGACGAAGCCAGCGCGGCCGATGCGGCCAGAAAAGCAAATGGTGAAATGAGTTTGGCGAGCTTGAGCATGTAGTCCCCCGATCCCGGCTGCGCGGAGCGCTGCCCTGGGGACTACATCGCTGAATGTGCCGTCCTTTTGGTTTGACCTAGATCAAAATTTTCGGCGCGATTGGATTCGAGATTACGTTTGTTGCCGCCTTGCCACACAAACGACAGCGGTCACTCACACCACGATATCAAATTCTATTTGATCTTTGCTTTGAGGGCTCTCGCATCCGCAATCGCCAGTTTGAACTGATCGGCCGTCAAGGGACCGGGCACGCGAAACGTGCCGATGATGAAGGCCGGCGTGCCCTGGAATCCAAAAGCCTCGGCTTGTGCGTTGTTGCGTGCCAATAGCGCATCGATCTCGGTCTTGTGCGCCTCAAGATCGCTTTTGGCCTTGGTCACATCCACGCCCACGCGCGCCAGCGTCTCATCGACCGCGCTTTCGGTGAGACGGCCGACCCGTGCCATCAATGCGTGATGAGCGGCGTCATATTTGTTCTGAAATTTTGTCGCCAGCACCAGCTTCGCCGCATAGGGCGACGGATCCCCCAGTATCGGCCAGTCCTTCAACACCAGACGCACACGACCGTCACTCTTCACCACTTTATCGAGTTCGGGTTCGGTCTTTTTACAGAATGGGCACTGATAATCGAACCAGGCCGCGATGGTGATGTCGCCATCTGGATTTCCGAGCGATGGAATGTCAGCGTCACGCAGCACCTTGTCGCGGCTGGTGACGTTGTCGTCTTGCGCCAGTGCCGGGGGCGCGACCAGGGCAATGGCGGTGAAACACATCAGCACGCGCAGGATCGCGAGAGCATCCGAGCCGTTTTTAAATGTCATCGTGTCTCGTTTCTGCCTTGCGAGCGAAAAGCGCGAAGCTCAAGCCTTCTTCAGAAATTCCGTTCGCAGCACGAGGCCCTTGATCTTGTCGGTGCGGCCTTCGATTTCGTCCGGATCGTCGGTGAGATGAATGTTCTTCACCACGGTACCGCGCTTCAACCCGGAGGACGAACCCTTCACCTTCAGATCCTTGATAACGACAACGCTGTCGCCTTCCTTCAATTCGGTGCCGTTGCTGTCTTTGACTTTGATATCCACGAAAATCCTCATTCAAAAATGAGAGCGGTTGGTCGGGTTCAACGAGTCAGTGGCCGCTATTGAGCATGCTCTCGGCGAGATTCCTGTGCGCCTTCTCCATACTCGCGGAGGACCGGGTCGCACCGACATCGCGGTCCTTGCGGCACGCGACATAGGCGGAAGTCCCCGCTTCTCCGGCATTGGCGCGGCAATAAGCGTCATCATCGACAACCGGCTGGGCGGCAGCGACCGGCGTATCCTGAGATGTGATGCAGGATGAAAGAACGGGGGCAGCAGCCAGCAGCGCGACAGCGAAAAGATGCTTCTTCATGCGCGGAGTCCTATGCGAGATCGCCCTGCCCGTCCACCGCGAAGTCTGGGTGAAAAAGGCGGCTTTCTTGAGGACTTTCGCCGCAATTACACGCGGCCCACGAGTGCAGCCTTGATCTCGTCCAGCGCCTTGGGGTCTTCGATGGTGGCCGGCATGGCCCAGGCGTCACCGTCGGCGATTTTCTTGATAGTCCCGCGGAGGATTTTTCCCGAACGTGTTTTCGGCAGCCTGCCCACAGTGATGGCGAGCTTGAACGCAGCGACCGGACCGATCTTGTCGCGCACCAGCGCCACCACATCGCGCTCGATATCCGCACAAGGCTTTTGCACGCCGGCCTTCAGGACGAGGAAGCCGCACGGCACTTCGCCCTTGATGGAATCCCTGATGCCAAGCACGGCGCATTCGGCAACATCCGGATGCGAGGCGAGAATCTCCTCCATGCCGCCGGTCGACAGCCGATGCCCCGCGACATTGATGATGTCGTCGGTGCGGCCCATGACGAAGACATAGCCGTCCCCATCCTTGTATCCGGCGTCGGAGGTTTTGTAGTAGCCTGGAAATTCCGTGAAATAGGCTTCCTTGCAGCGCTCATCCTGCTTCCACAGCGTCGGCAGACATGCGGGCGGCAACGGCAGCTTGATCACGATAGAGCCCATTTTGCCCGCCGGCACCGGCTTGGATGCTTCATCGACAATCTCGACCTGATAGCCCGGCATCGGCACCGTCGGCGAGCCGTGTTTCACCGGCAGTATGCCGACGCCGACCGGATTGCCCGCAATGCACCAGCCGGTCTCGGTCTGCCACCAGTGGTCGATCACCGGACGCCCCAGATGTTTCTCAGCCCACTCCACGGTCGGCGGGTCGGCGCGCTCGCCAGCGAGAAACAGTGTGCGGAATTTCGACAGATCGTATTTGGGAATGAAGCTGCCGTCGGGATCTTCCTTCTTGATCGCGCGGAACGCGGTCGGCGCGGTGAAGAATGCAACAGCTTTATGTTGTGAGATCACGCGCCAGAACGCACCGGCGTCCGGCGTGCCGATTGGTTTTCCTTCGTACATGATCGAGGTCGCGCCGTGAAACAGCGGCGCATAGATGATGTAGCTGTGGCCGACCACCCAGCCGATGTCGGAGCCGCACCACCATACCTCGCCGGGCTTGACGCCGTAGAGATTGAACATCGACCATTTCAGCGCGACCAGATGCCCGCCATTGTCGCGCACCACGCCCTTGGGAATTCCGGTCGTGCCCGACGTATAGAGAATATAGAGTGGATCGGTCGCCAGCACCGGCACGCAGTCCGCGGACTTTTTTGCGGCGATAGCCTTGGCGCGCAGATCGCTCCAGTCGTGATCGCGTCCGTTGACCAGATCGCAGATCTGCTGCGGACGCTGCAAAATTATGCAGGCATCGGGCTTGCTCTGCGAGAGCCTGATCGCTTCATCGAGCAGCGGCTTGTAACCGACGATGCGTCCTGGCTCGAGGCCGCAACTCGCGGAAAAAATCAGCTTTGGCTGCGCGTCGTCGATTCGTGACGCCAGTTCCTTCGATGCGAAGCCGCCGAACACCACCGAGTGCACGGCGCCGATGCGCGCGCAGGCCAGCATCGCGATCATCGCTTCCGGCACCATCGGCATATAGAGAATGACGCGATCACCCTTGGCGACACCGAAATCCTGCATGATCGCGGCGAGCGTTTTCACCTCGTCCAGCATTTGCGCGTAAGTAAATTTGGTGACGGTGTTCGTCAGCGGCGAATCGTGTATCAGTGCGACTTGATCAGCGCGTCCGCCCGCGACCTGACGATCGAGCGCGTTGTAACAGGTATTGACCACCGCACCGGCAAACCAGCGGCCGTAGAGACCCATCGAGGGATCGAAGATTTTCCTTGCTGGCTCGATCCAGTCGATCTCCCGCGCCGCTTCACCCCAGAAACCTTGCGGATCGCGCAGCGAGCGCGCATGCAGTGCGGCGTACCGTGTAAACGGTGTCTCGGTCATTCACGTTTTCTCCCGGCCGCGGCTTTGCCGCGGAATTCTTGATTGGACGCATTGTCGCGCCGCGCCCGGTAAATTCAAGCACCCGCGGCTGCGACCTTGTGATGACACGAACCTTATTGCGCGCCGGCTGGCTTCTTCAGCGGCATCATCGCACCCTGCATCTCGATCTCATGAAACAGGGCTTTGCGATCGGCGCGCACGGCCTCATGCGCCGGATCGAGCCGCAATGCAGTGTCATAGTCATCGAGCGCGCGGCGGCGCTCACCCTTGGCGCGCCAGGCGCCGGCGCGCACGCGCAGTGTCTCGATTTTTTCGATAGCGGTCGCGGTTTCACGATTAAGCGCCGCTCCGCATGCGGCCACCAGTGCGTCGGGAGCAGCTTTGCTTCCGGGTTTACACATCGCGGCATCGAGCGCCAGCGCGTCCGATACCGCAGGCGATCCGTCGCAGACGCGCATTGTCGTTACGTTGGCGCCCACCGGGTGACCCATAATTCCGGAAAGAGTCTGGCAGCCGTCCTCGGTGCACAGGCGCCATTCTCCGGCGACACCGGAATTTCCAAGCGCGACTTCCGGCAGTTTCGACAGCTGCGGTTTCCAGCGAAACCAGCCATCGACCAGCCGCGCATCCGGGGGCGGTTCCATGCCGGCGCCAGACCCCTTGACCCGCGCTTCGACGATCTCGAGTCCCTGCGGGGTGATTCGCCAGTCTTCCTGCCATTCGACTTTTTCGACGGAATGCGTCCACGCCAGCATGAACGCCGTGAGAGACAGCGTCTTGACCACGCCCGCGGACGCCAGACACAGGCCCACGCGATCACCTCAAATGAAATTCAAGCCGTCACAGCCACCGGCGCCGGCCGCTTGCGCCATTGCCAGACCATGACGGCAATAGCTACCACAAAACCGATCTCGTCGCTGTAGGGAAACTCGCCAAGCAACAGTCCGGCGGCAAGAAAGGCGGCGGCGCGTTCGATCACGCTCATGCGCGTGAACAGAAAACCGATTGCCACCATGCCGAACAGGCCGATGGCGATCAGCGCCTTGATCGTCGCATACACAACAGCGCCGTAGAAACCCAATTCCAGAGCGCGCGGGTCGCCATCCTGCAACATCAAGGCCGGCGAGTAGACCGCGATGAACGGAATGACGTAACCGGCGAGCGCGATGCGCATCGCTTCCCAGCCGATCTTGTCCGGATTCTCCTTGGCGATGGGCGCGGCGGCGAGCGCGGCGAGTGCCACAGGCGGAGACAGATCCGCCATGATGCCGTAATAAAACGCGAACATATGGCTGACGATCAGAGGTACCCCGAGCTTGGCGAGGGCCGGCGCAGCAAGCGCGGCGACAATAATGTATGTCGGGATGGTCGGAATACCGGTGCCGAGCACGATCGACAGCAGCATGGTCATGACCAGTGCGAGGAAAAGACTCTTTTCGCCGAGCCCGATCACCCAGCTTCCGAAAATCGTTCCAACACCGGTCTGGGTCATCATGCCGATGATAGTGCCGACGATGGCGCAAGCCATACCGACGGTCAGCGCCGACTTGGCGCTGTCGGCCAGCGAATCTCGGCACGCCGCGAGAGTAACCCGGCCGCCGCGCGTGACCGCGGCAAGCAACACCAGCGCGGCAACGACGATCGCGACATAACGGATGTCGATGCTGCTGCCGTTGCGGAACAATGACGCGGCGACCAGCCCTAATCCGATCCAGAAAATATAGCGCAGCACCTTATTCGGAAATCCCGCGACAATGCTGGCGCCGAGAATCAGCGCAACAGTCAGCGCAAGACCCATGCTGCCGGCATAAAGCGGCGTGAAGCCTTCGAACAGCATGAAGACAAGCGCCGCGAGCGGCAACACCAGAAACCAGCCGTTGGTCAGCGCCTTCATCGCGCTCGGAATTTCGGACTTCTTCATGCCGATGAGGCCGTATTTACCGGCCTCCAGATGCACCATCCAGAAGGCCGAAGCGAAATACAGGATCGCCGGAATCACAGCAGCCTTGACGATGGTTGAATATGGCACGCCGAGCGTCTCGGCCATGATGAAGGCGACCGCACCCATCACCGGCGGCATGATTTGCCCGCCCATCGAAGCGGTGGCTTCGACGCCGGCGGCGAAGGCGCGCCGGTAGCCGAACTTGATCATCAGCGGAATGGTGAACTGGCCGACGGTCACGACGTTGGCGACGCCGGAGCCGGAGATGGTGCCCATCATGCCCGATGCGATGACGGCGACCTTCGCCGGGCCGCCGCGCGTGCCGCCGAATAGGCCGAGCGACACATCCGTGAACAGCTTGATCATGCCCGCACGTTCGAGGAACGAACCAAACAGGATGAACAGGAAGATGTAGGTCGCCGACACGTAAATCGGCACGCCATAAAAGCCTTCGGTGCCGTAGGACAGATGGGTGACGACCTGATCGAAATCATAGCCGCGATGGTTGAACGGCGCGGGCAAGTATTGTCCGAAGAACCAGTAAAGTATGCAGGCGCCGCACATCAGCGGCAACGCCGCACCCATCAGCCGGCGCACGCCTTCGAATATCAGAATGGCCAGCACCGTGCCCACGACGAGATCGAGTCTCGTCGGATCGCCGTCGCGCTGGATCAGCTCGGCGTAAAACAACCATTGATAAAGGCCGCAGAAGAATCCAACCGCCCCGATCAGCCATCCGGCTGTCCGCTGGAAATTGTTTTTCCCGGTGAAGTTCGCGAGCAGGCCAAACGTGAGCAGAATGAGGAAGCCGACATGAATACCGCGCACGGCTTGACTGGGGAGGAAGTTCCACGCCGCGATCACAAGCTGAAAAGCAGCGAAGGCAATGCCGACGACATAGGCCAGATAGCCCCACCAGCCGGGCCCAAAACCCTCCGGGAAGCCGTGCTCGAAATTATCGAGCTCGACCTTCACGTGTTCCTGGACGTCTTCCTGCAACATCGCTCCCACCCTACTCACATTTTATCGATGGCCGCTCTTGTGGTGGCTTTAAAAAAGGTCCCGCGCGAGGCAACCCGCGCAGGACGGTAGCTTAACAGCTTTCGCCGTTACTTGATGATGCCTTTTTCCTTGTAGTAGCGGATAGCGCCCGGATGCAGCGGCGCAGGGCTGCCCATCGCCGCCGTCTCAAGCTTGATGTCCTTGCCCGCGACGTGCGAATTGGCGAGTTCCGGCAGCGACTCATACACCAGCTTGGTCATCTGATAGGCGAGATCGTCGGATACTGCCGAACTGGTGACGAGATAGTTCACCACCGCGGCGGTCGGCACGTCGCTCTTCTGGCCAGTATAGGTGTTGGCTGGAATGACGACGGCGATAAAGGGCGGTCCGATTTTCGCCACCGTTTCCTTCGGCACCGCCACGACATTGATTTCGCTCGAGCTGGATAGATCCTTCAGGGAGGCGACGCCCAGGCCCGCGGACTGCAAGGTCGCGTTCAACTGACGGTTTTTCATCAGGTCGACGGATTCGGCGAAGGGCAGATATTCGACCTTGCCAAGATCCTTGTAGCTCATGCCCGCCGCTTTCAGGATGGCGCGCGAATTCAGCTCGGTGCCGGACTTGGGCGCACCGACCGACAACGTTTTGCCTTTCAGATCGGCCAGCGTCTTGATGCCACTGTCGGCGGTGGCGACGATCTGAATGTAGTTCGGATAGATCGCACCGATGGTGCGCAGCTTCTCGAGCTTGGTCTTGAAGCCGGCTTCCTCGTCACCTTCCACGGCGGCTTTGAGCGAATCGCCGAGGGTGAAGGCCAGTTCGCCGCGCCCCTGTTCGATCAGATTGAGATTTTCGACCGAAGCCTTGGTGGCCTGAACCTGGGTCTTTACGCCGGGAATCTTGTCGCCGTAGATTTTACCGATGGCGACGCCGAGCGGGTAATAGACGCCGGATGTGCCGCCGGTGAGAATATTGATGAATTGCTGGGCGTGAGCCGCAGGCGCGGACAACATCAGCGCCGCGGCGGCAAACGCCGTCAAAAGTCTGGTTTTCATTGGTCGTCTCCCTTTGGAATTTTTTTCGAATTGAGACGAAGTTGGACGCGCGCAGCCGCGCGGTCAACCCGCTGGTGCGATTAAGAATTCAACTGCGACAAAATACCGTTAGACATTCGTATGAGAATGGTTGCTTAAGATTCGGACCTTGCTGCGTTGCGAACAAGGGGCACAAGATGATGCATATACTGATCCGCAGGTCGCGATGGAAAATGGGTTCTGTCTTCATCCTTGGGATGTTTTCGGCCGGATTACCGTCCACTTCCGCCTTTGCACAAGGTGCTTCAAAGCCCGCCACCAGCCAGCAGATGGCGGACTACCGCGCGAAGCTCGCAGCCTATCAGGCCGCACGCACGCAGTTCGATCTCGAAGCTTCGGCATACTGGACATCGATCGGCGATAAGCGGAAATCACGAAACGCCAAACGCCGCGACGGCGAGGCCGTTGCTGCATCGGATTACGTGCTGACGCAGCCGCCGGTCTACAGTGGACCTCCGCGCCCAATCGATCCGTCGGGCGCGACGCCGCCTCAGCCGCCGCGCGCGCCATTGCCTGTGGTCGCAGATTTTCTTCAGAACGCGATGACGCATTTCCAGTTTGCGCCACGCAAGCCCGCATCGGAGACCGACTACAAGCGCGCTTACGCAAAAGTCGCCTCGGCTTTCGGCCTGTCGAAGGATCAGGCGGTGAGAATCTACGGCTTCGAGTCGGGCGGCAACGGCAAGTACGACGTGCAGGCCGGACTTGAGAACGAACGGCCGGGCGCTCGCGCGATTTCAACCGCGCTCGGCTACAACCAGCTTCTGACGACGAATACCATCGACCTGCTCGCCGAACATGGCGGCGTCATCATCAAGGAACTGCGCGACAAGGTTGCAGCAATCCCGTTGCTGCAGCGGCAGGATCTTGAACGCAAGATCGCGACGGTCCAGCGCATGATCACATTCAGCAAGACCGTGCCGAATGAATGGTACGCGCATGAGAAACTCGGCGCCACACCGCAGGGCATCGGCGTGCACGCGCTCAATCTGGATATCGATGTGGGTCCGATCCTGCAAACGTTGAAGCTGGCGGACTCGGTAAATTTCGCGAAACGCAAAGGCTACGGGGCGACGCTCAGCGCCGCCGAACTTGAGATGATGAAT
>JAIERI010000100.1 GCA_019747015.1 Xanthobacteraceae bacterium | reverse complement strand
GGAGGCTCAAGAGTTCGAGCGGCACATGTGAGTTCTTGCATTCGATGGCGACATGCTGGATCGGGCTGGCGTCGATCGCCGGGAAAATCTGCTCATACTGCCGCCACTCATTGCCGAGCGATTCCTTCCAGTCGTTGTTGGCCTTGATGCCATAGCCGTAACAGACGTGAACCCCCGTCTGACAGGTCAGGCCCTGCGCGGCGCGGGTCAGCGCCTCGATGCCCCATTCGTTGACTTCGCTCATGAAGGCGTTGAACGCCGGCTCGTCGAACTGGATCATGTCGACGCCGTCGGCCTGCAAATTGCGCGCTTCCTCGTTGAGCAGGTCCGCAAAGCCGAACGCCATCTGGACGCGGTCGCCGTAATAATTGTCGGCGACGGTGTCGATGATGGTCATCGGGCCGGGCAGGGTGAATTTCAGCTTGTGTTTCGTATGCGCGCGGGCGGCGCGGGCCTCGTCGGCGTGGACGCGGCTCCTCAATCGCAGCGGCCCCACCACCTGCGGCACCATCGCTTTGTAGCGGTCGTTGCGGATGCCCATCTCGACCTTGTGGACGAAATCGATGCCCTCGACGCGTTCCAGAAATCCGTGGACGAAATGCTGGCGCGATTGCTCGCCCTCGGTCAGCCAGTCGATGCCGGCATCTTCCTGAATCTTCACCGCCAGCAGCGTGGCGTCGCGTTTGCCGGCCTCAAGCTCCGCGCCCTGCAATTTCCACGGCGCCCACAGCGTGTTGGGCTCGGCGAGCCACGAGGGTTTCGGCAGCGAGCCGGCGATGGTGGTCTCGAACAGCATGTGACGTTTCCCGATGGTTTTTTGGCGGCGGTATTTTCTGGTTCTCTGTGTGCCATGTCCGCAGTGTGACGTACATCCGGCCGCGATGAAAAAAGGTTGATCGCTGCGACCATGGTATGATGCGGCAGAGCACGCATGAGGGCTTGGACAGCGATTGCAGGCTTCCTATCTCAGGCTGCCAGCACACCGCGGATATGCCGCCGGTTAATTGCCGGCCAGCCTTGCTGAAGCAGGCCGCCCGAGAATCGCAAACACACCACAGGAGTCATGACATGCTCGCCAAACGCAAATTGGGACGGCAGGGTCTGCAGGTTTCCGAGATCGGTCTGGGCTGCATGGGCATGAGCTTTGCCTATGGCACCCCGGACGATGCGGAGTCCGTCGCCACCATTCACCGCGCCATTGAGCTGGGCTGCACCTTTCTCGATACCGCCGAAGTCTACGGTCCCTTCAAGAACGAGGAGCTACTCGGCCGCGCGCTGAAGGGACGGCGCGACCGGGTGACCATCGCCACCAAATTCGGCTTCGTGATCGACGGTGAGAGATTTTCGGGCGCCGACAGCCGGCCTTCGCACATCCGCGAAGTGGTGGACGCCTCGCTGAAGCGCCTGCAGACCGACCGCATCGATCTGCTCTACCAGCACCGCGTCGATCCCAACGTGCCGATCGAGGACGTGGCGGGGACGGTGAAGGACCTGATTGCCGAAGGCAAGGTGCTCTATTTCGGCCTGTCCGAAGCGGGCGAGAAAACCATCCGCCGCGCCCATGCCGTACAGCCGGTGTCCGCGCTGCAAAGCGAATACTCGATCTGGGAGCGCAACCTCGAGGACGACATCATTCCGGTGCTGCGCGAACTCGGCATCGGACTCGTTCCCTATAGCCCGCTCGGCCGCGGCTTTCTGACCGGCACCGCCAAACGCGCGGAGGATTATCCGCCGGGCGATTTCCGCGCGACCGGCGACCCCCGGCTGCAGGGCGAGAATTTCGACACCAACATGCGGGTCGCGGGCCTGGTGCGCGATGTCGCCACCGCTCACGCCGCAACGCCGGGGCAGGTGGCGCTCGCCTGGATTCTTCAGAAGGGCGACGATGTGGTGCCGATCCCCGGCACCAAACGGCGCAAATATCTTGAAGAGAATCTCGGCGCGGCCGCGCTGAAACTCACCCCGCAAGACGTCGCGACACTGGATGGCGCGCTGGCGTCGCAGGGGATCGCGGGCCGGCGCTATGGCGAGCGCGGGCTGGCGATGATCGACAGATAGACATTATCAGCTGGCCGGGATCGCTTGCGGTGCCGGCCGGGCAATGGACGGATTCGATTCACCGCACCCGGCTGAAGGCTGTTGGTTGGCAGCAATGCCGCTTTCGGCCATACCCGCCGCGATGCTACAAGGCCCGGACGCGGACGTGGCGAAACTGGTAGACGCAAGGGACTTAAAATCCCTCGACGGCAACGTTGTGCGGGTTCGAGTCCCGCCGTCCGCACCAGTTGTCGGTGCACGCCGATCTGCCAATGGTTCCGTCCGCGCGAGCCTTTAATCGCGGAACGATGCCATTCAGCCCCCGTTGGTTCTCTAACCTGGGAGCCACAAATGATTAATGGCGCAATCGATAGGACGATGTCTGCTTACAATTCCATTCATAATCGCACATCGGATTTAAACAGCGACGCGCGCGAGAAACTGACGGATTATCTCGCCGCCCTTCTGGAGTTCGGCGAATGCGACCAGACCCGTCTCGAAGTGATGGGCCTTGTGTATCTCATCGATCTCGATGAGGCCGACGCTCGCCCGAACGGTCCACGCCGTTTCCACTAGGGCTTGATGGCGTCAGTTCGCAGAACCCGGTACCGGACACTGGTTCGAGCTGAACACTGTGCGGGTTACGAGTCCCGCCGTCCGCGCCGGCACTGATTGTGCGGAACGGAATGAGGGGCATGCGGGTTTTCCGTGGACAGCTGATTCATGGGAAAGGGGATCGCAATGACCGACCCTTCCGATTTGATCCGCCGCGCCTCGGAATTGAGCGAGCGCGCCGACCACGAAGAGAACATCGAGACCAGGGACCGCCTTCTGCGGATGGCGGCGTATTATGTGAGCATTGCCGAAAGCGAGGAGTGGCTCGCCGCGCATCCAGCCTCTATTGCTTCGGTCGGCGATCTGCTCAAGAAGCCATAAGTTGCTGACGCCGGTTTTAAACGCTTGCTGAAACCTCGCGGCGGCCTGTCCGTATTTTTACATCGAATGATAATGCGGTGCGTCACAATGGCCATCATCCTGCGAAAGGCACTCACCGTGACCGCGCTGTTCGCTTGCCTGATAGCGCTTGGCTTCGTCATGAGTCATCTGCGCCCGCACCGCTTGCATGGATTCCCCATCACGTCGCGGGACAGCGCTCATTGAGCGTCAGTTTGCACTTAGCAGATCGACTTTCTTGTTCGCCTTGATCAGCCGCGCCGCCAGCAGCATCGACAGATTGCGCATGATCTTCTCGCTGACCTTGGGATTCTTGTTGCAGAAAGCGTGGAAGGCGGCGAGGGGAATAACATGACAGATGATCTTGGTGTCCGCGACAATGTCGGCGGTGCGGCGCTCCTCGATCAGCGCCATTTCGCCAAACACCATGCCGGACGTCAGGGTGGCGAGGCGTACGCCGGTCGGTAATTTTACGCTGACCATCCCGCGCAGCAGGAAATAAAGCGACGAGGCCGGCTCGTTGGCGGTGATGACACGCTCGCCGCTTTCAAATGTCTTGACGGCACCGAGAGCGGCGAGGGCGTCGAGTTCGCTTTCGGTCAGGCTCTTGAGCAGCGCCTGTTCATCCAGATGCAGCGTCTCCTTGAAATCGACGTTGCCGCCGAAACGGTAGATGATCTGATCTTCCGACCATTCGATGGCTTCATCGAGCAGCGGGAAGTTGCGAATGGAGGGCGAATTCTTGATCGCTTCGCGGAAGTCCGCCAGTGCCGCGGTCTTGCGGTCGATACCGGTGACGATCACGGTCACGCCCTTGACCGCCAGAGTTCCGAATGAATCGATCAGGAGTTTTGTCGCCGCGCCCGTAATGCCGGCAGTCCGGCGAAAGTCAACGACCATGAAAAGCGGATTGGGATTCCTGGTGAGTTGGCGCGTTACATAATCCACCTCGGCGAACGCCAGCGCGCCGAACAGCTCCAGGATACGGACCTTGTCATGATGTTCGATCAGAATGTCCATCTCGTCCGGCCGGCGGCTGCGGTGCGAGGAGCTTTTTGCCAGATCGTAATCCGCAAGCAGGCACGAATGTGCATTGCTGGTGCGATTGAGCATGTGAAGATTGAAGTGCTCGGATAAAGTTTCGCATACCTTGATTCCGCGTGTGCTGTTGCCGTGGCTGTCGAGAAGGGGCGAAAACGTGCCGAGCCCGAACTGCGAAGGAAATGTCGCTACGATGCCGCCGCCGACACCGCTCTTGGCCGGCAGGCCGACACGATATATCCATTCTCCGGCATAGTCGTACATGCCCGAACTGGTCATCACCGACAGCGCGCGCGCCACGGAGTACGGTGCCACCACCTGTTCGCCGGTCACCGGGTTGATGCCGCGATTGCCGAGCGTGGCTGCCATGACGGCAATGTCGTGCGCGTTGACCAGGATCGAACATTGCCGGAAATACACATCGAGTACGGCGGTGACGTCGGTGCCGATCACTGAGGAGCTGCGCAGCAGATAGCCGATGGCGCGGTTGCGATCGCCTGTCGCGCGCTCGGACTGAAATACCGCGTCATCGACGTCGAGATCGCGTCCGGCGAAACGGCTCATCGCCTGCCGGATGGTGTCGAATGCATCGTCGCCCCTGGCGGCATGGATGATGCCCGAACATGCGATGGCCCCGGCATTGACCATGGCATTGAAAGGACGGTTCTGGGCATTCAGGCGAATCGCATTGAAGGCTTCGCCGCTCGGTTCGACGCCGATCTTCGATTCGACATTCTCGGGGCCGACCAAATCCAGCGCCAAAGCGAACACGAAAGCCTTCGAGATCGACTGGATGGTAAACGGCACCTGGGTGTCGCCGACCTCATAGGCATGGCCGTCGATCGTGACCAGGCTGATGCCGAAATGGGCCGGGTCTGCCTTGCTCAGTTCGGGGATATAGTCCGCGAGCGCGCCGTCCATATTGTCCGCATAGCGTCGGTGACAGTCCTGCAAAAATCCCAACAACGGGGATTGGTTGTTCTCCGCCGCCTTGGGCACGGAAACCGCCGATCGCTCCAATTTATTCATGCGCGGTATCCATCATGAAAAATGCAAAACCAAAATTATCATGACGTCGATGCCGGCTACATCGGCAGCATAATATCGACGCTGCTTTCAATTCCTTGCACGCCGCATGGGCATTGTCGAGGCGACAAAGTATGCCGAGTGCCTATGCCATAAACAAGCCGTTCCAATGCGTTCAATCCGGCCGTATCGCGGCCAAGGATACAGCGGGCTGTGAAATTGCCGTAAATGAATTGGACAGGATTGCCAGTTAGAACGGCAAGCTGGAGCTTGATTGTCTGAGTCCGCTGACATACCTCCGGGCGACCGTTAAACGAAACGGATTTTTGTTGAATGACGCAATGCTTCCGATCAACCCGCCGACTTACCCGGCGCGCATGAAGCCGCTCGCCGCGACCGGATTACTGTTGGCGTGCGCGTCGCTCGGCGGCTGCGCGACCGGCGCGACATCGAGCGCGTTCGTCGATCCGTCGCGCTACGAGCAGTACAATTGCCAGCAGCTCAATGATGCGCGCAAGGTTTCGTTCGACCGCGTCTCGGAATTGCAGGGTTTGATGGCCAAGGCGGAGACCGGCGCCGCCGGCACGCTGATCTCGGGGCTCGCCTATCAGACCGACTATGTGAAGGCGCGCGCGGATCTGAATTTGGTCGACGAGACCCGCCAGCGCGGCCATTGCGGCGAACTGGTGCCGGAGGGACCGGCAGCGCCTGCTGCCGCAACGCCGGCGAAAAAACGAAAACGGTCGTCCGCGCAATAACGCGTATTCAATTATTTATTTGGCCAGCTATAAATCCAGTCCTGCCGCGCCAGCAGCCGCTCGCCGCCGAGCGTTCGCATGGCATGGTCGCGCGCGAACGCCATTGCCCCGCGCAGGTGATAGATTTGTCCGGTCTGGCGGGCGGTGCGCTGAACACGGCTGATGCGCGGCGCGCGCTGTTTTTCATAAGCAGCGAGGGCGGCCTGCATGTTGCCGGCGTCTTTCAGACACCGGCCCAATGTCGCAGCATCCTCGATCGCCATGTTCGCGCCCTGTGCGACGAATGGCAGCATCGCATGCGCGGCATCGCCGAGCAGCGCGACGTTGCCTTTGGTCCACACCCCGCCGTCGGGCACCGCGAACAGCGCCCATTTTCGCCAATTCTCCACCGCGCCGATCATCATGCGCGGAGCGATCGGCCATTGCGGCGCGGCGAAATGCTGGGCGATATCGGCGGCGTCGCCCGGCTCGCTCCAGCCCGGCCTGTTCCATGTTCCCGTTACCACCGCCACCATATTGATATGTTTGCCATCGGAGAGCGGATAGGCGACGAGATGCGCGTTCGGCCCCATCCATAATTGCACGCGGCGGGCGTTGAACTCGCGCGGCAATTGATTGGCGTCGACGGTGCCGCGCCAGGCGATACGGCCGGTGAATTGCGGACGCGCCTGCGGAAACAATTGATGACGCACCGCCGACCACACCCCGTCGGCGCCGATCAGCGCCAATGCGGTTTCCTGATTGCGCGCCATGTTATCCGATGCGGCCTTGCGCGCGACCACGGTGACGCCCTTGGGATAGGTCGCGACGTCCTCGAATTGCGAACCCAGCCGCAGATCGATGTCGGGATGATCTTTCACCTTGGCGAGCAGGGCGGCCTGCAGGTCGGGGCGGCGGACCAGCCAATAGGGCGCGCCGTAGCGGTCCTTCGCGTCACTGAGCGGAATGCGTGTGATTTCCCGGGCCGCGCGCACCGTCATCACGCTGATGGCTTCGGGCACGACGACGTTGGGAAGCAGCAGCGATTCGAGGCCGAGGCCGATCAGCACCCGCGTCGCATTCGGCGACAGTTGCAGGCCCGCGCCGGCTTCCTCAAGCTTCTGCTCGCGCTCCAGAATGAGGACGCGATATCCCGCCGCGACCAGCGCAAGTGAAGCCGTCAACCCTCCGATGCCGGCACCCGCGACGATGATGGTTCGCGATGTTGCCATTTAGGCGAACCGTGACTTGCAAGCAAATCGTGACGCGGTCTCAGGCAACCTTGTCTTTCAGCACGCATTCCGGCGGACGGGCCGCGCCCGGCGCGAGATCGGCGGCGAAACGATACAGCGTCGAGCAATACGGGCAGATGATCTCGTTGTCGTCGCCGAGATCGAGAAAGACGTGCGGATGATCGAACGGCGGATTGGCGCCGACGCACATGAATTCCCGCGAGCCGATTTCAATCACGGACACACCGGAATCGTTTTGAAAGTGCGGAACGATATGGTCGGCCATGATACTTAAACCTTGCAGGACATTCGTGTTAAAGTTCGGAACTTCGAAACCAGGATCAAGAGCAGTGCGCACTATGACAGCAGCATGAAGATACATGAAGGACGCCGCGCACCATAAAGTTCGCCGCGCAGGATTGCTAGATCGCTGTCAAAAATTCGAGAAGCGGTTACGCCGAACTCAGGTGTGGATTCGACACAATCCCGACGTATCCGGATAGCCCTTCTTTCGTTGGCCCCTTCTTTGGTCGGGGATGTTGTGTCCCAAAAACGCCACACTACATTCCTGCAAGCGTGGTTGCTGGCGTACTTGACGGAGTGCGGATGAATTCGCGGCGCATCGGTTCGGCCCTGAGTTTAGCCTTGGCAGGCGTGGCTTTCTCGGCCATCGCGTTTGCCTTGCTGTGGCCGCATGCCCGCCGCGCCGGCGAGGTACTGCTCGCGCAGGACGACCCCGTCCATTTGTCCGACATCCAGCTCGGCGCTGCGCTCGGTTCCGGCGATGCGCCGCAGGCCAGCGCGGTGGTCGAACAGAACATCACGCAGGCTTTGCATGCAAACGATGCGGACCTGGCGAACAGCTTTATCGAGCTTGCGCGCGACAAGGATATTTCAGTTTCCAAAAATGCATCCGAGGAGGTCGCCGCTGCCGTCGCGGCTGACAATTCCACAGCATCCTTTGCCAAAAGATTCGCCACCGGCCTTGTGACCGGTGAGGTCGACGACGCAGCCAGCCTGTCGGGCACGGTGGCGGGTGACCTTTTTGTGTTCGGCGACATTCGCGACGTCATCCGCGAGGGCAAGCATCTGGTGATGGGCGAGGAGACCGACCGTCTGGTGCTCGGTCTTGCCAGCGTCGGGCTTGCGGTGACGGCGGCGACCTACGTTTCCGTCGGCGGGGTCGCTCCGTTGCGGGCGGGCCTCACCTTGGTCAAGGACGCCCGCAAGGTCGGCCGGCTTGGTGCGGGGCTGACCGAATGGACCGGACGCGCGGCGCGCGGCGTGATCGATACGCCGATGCTGCAGCAGGCGGTTGCAACCGCGTCGCTGACGCATCCAAGCCAGACCATCGGTGCGGTGAAGGCGGCGTTCAAGGCGGAGAAGGCGGGCGCGCTGGTGCGGCTGGCGAAGGATGTCGGCCGTCTCGGCGAGAAGGCGGGCACCAAAGGCGCGCTCGACGTGCTGCGTATTTCCGATGGCCCCAAGGATATCGCGCGCGCGGCGCGGCTTGCCGAATCGAAAGGCAGCCAGACCCGCGCTATCGTGAAAATTCTCGGCCGCGGCGCTCTGCTGCTCACCGCCGGAGCGTTCAATCTGGCGTGGTGGGTGTTCGCCGCGCTGCTCGCTTTGGCGAGTTTCCTGCTGTCGATCAAGGCGACGACTGAGCGCGTGACGCTGTCGTTGCTTCATCGCGCCAAGCTCAAACGCGCACGGCGCGAGCTCGCCCTCCGCGAACGCGAACTGGCCGCACATATGAGCAGCGACATTACGCAGCCGCAGACCCGTCCTGCCTGAATAGGCCTTGGTCATGCTGGTCAAATCCGAAAGCTGCGGTTAGAACGGCCGGCTGTTATTCAATGAACGCCAATTCCCAAAACATATTGGAAAGGCCGATGCCGAGTTTTCATCACGGCTCTGTGGAGATTGCCTATATCGACGAAGGCGAGGGCGACCCGGTCGTTCTCGTTCACGGTTTTGCTTCCACCAAGAATGTGAACTGGATCTATCCAAGCTGGGTTTCGGCGCTGACCAAGGACCGCCGCCGTGTCATCGCGCTCGACAATCGCGGCCATGGTGAGTCCACCAAGCTGTACGATCCGGCGCAATATTCGATCGGCATGATGGCCAGCGACGTATTGGCGCTGATGGATCATCTTCATGTCGAGCGCGCCGACATGATGGGTTATTCGATGGGCGGACGGATCACGGCCTATATCGCGCGGCATCATCCGCAGCGGCAGCGCTCCGCGATCCTCGGCGGTATCGGCATTGGCCTGACCGAGGGCGGCGGTCCCGGCGAGGAGGTCGCGCGTGCGCTCGAGGCTGACTCACTCGACGATGTGACCGATCCGAGAGGGCGGACATTCCGCGCCTTCGCCGACCAGACCCATTCCGACCGCAAGGCGCTGGCGGCATGCCTGCGCGGATCGCGGCAATTGCTCACAACGGAAGATGCATCGGCGATTAGCGTTCCGGTGCTGATCGCGGTCGGCACCAAGGACGATGTCGCCGGCTCGGCACAGCGGCTCGGCGGCATCATTCCCGGTTCCGAAGTGCTCGATATTCCAGATCGCGATCACATGCGCGCGGTGGGGGATAAGGTGTATAAAGAGGGTGTGCTGGATTTTCTGGGCCGCCGGAAATAGTCGAAAATTATCCTTACCCCGTCCTTCGAAGGATTGCGTGTTCCCGCAACACCCTTATGTGGTAAGATCATTCGCCGCGGAACAGCCGGAACTGCAACATGGCCAAGCATCACCTCGATACCAAAACCTCGTTATCCACCGTCGATCCGGTGTGGACGCGGATTCGCGACGAAGCCGAGGAAATCGTACGGCGCGAGCCGGAGCTTGCCAGCTTCATCTATTCGAACGTGTTGCATCACGACCGGCTGGAGGCTGCGGTGGTCAATCGCATCGCCGAACGGCTCGATCACGCCGCGCTCTCTGGCGATCTGATCCGCCAGGCTTTCAACGATGCGCTGCGCGCCGAACCTGATCTCGGCAATGCCTTTCGCGCCGATCTCGTCGCGGTGTTCGACCGCGATCCGGCGACCTCGCGCTTCATCGATCCGCTGCTCTACTTCAAGGGCTTTCACGCTATTCAGGCGCACCGTCTGGCGCACTGGCTGTGGGGCCAGGGCCGCAAGGATTTCGCCTATTACATCCAGAGCCGCTCGTCGGCGGCGTTCCAGACCGATATCAATCCCGCCGCGAAAATCGGACGCGGGATTTTCCTCGATCACGCCACCGGCCTTGTGGTTGGCGAGACCGCGGTGATCGAGGACGATGTCTCGATCCTGCACGATGTGACGCTCGGCGGCACCGGCAAGGAGAACGAGGACCGTCATCCGAAGATTCGCCATGGCGTGATGATCGGCGCGGGCGCGAAAATTCTCGGCAATATCGAGGTCGGGCATTGCGCCCGCATCGCGGCGGGCTCGGTGGTGGTCAAGCCGGTGCCCAACAATGTCACCGTCGCCGGGGTGCCAGCGCGGGTTGTCGGCGCCGCCGGATGCTCGGAGCCGTCGCGCACCATGGACCAGATGCTGAACGCGCTTGGTCTTTAAAGTGCAGTCTTTGAGCTTGGTTTTTGAACCCCAAACGCGCTAGGCTCGTCGCTCATCGTTTCATTCGGATACGATCCTTTTCGAAAGCGCGTTTGCATTTTCGGGATCGGTCCCGCTAGCTAAATTGGGGAGAAACCCGTGGACGTCACCGAAGTCAGAAAGCTCGACGCCTATCTGAAGCGCCTGTTCGGTAATCCGAAAATCCGTGTGGTGCCGCGCCCGAAAAAGGACGATTCCGCCGAGGTCTATATCGGGGAAGAGTTCATCGGCGTGCTGTTCGTTGACGACGAGGACGACGACCGCTCGTTCCAGTTCCAGATGGCGATCCTCGAGACAGACATCGAGGAAGAGGTTTAATCTCTCTTGCTCCTGTCCGTCGTCCTGAGGAGCGAGCACTTGCGAGCCTCGAAAGATGACGGTTGTCCTAGTTCCGCGTCCCGCGCATCCACGCCACCAGCCGCTCCATCGCGCTCGCCACATCGCGCCATTGGGCGAGCCAGGCGCGCGGAAAACGGAAATTCAGATCGGCTCCGTCGATGCGGCGCGCGCTGAGGCACATGCCGGGCGTCTTCTCGTCGCGCGTACAGCGGGCGACGAAGGTTGAACTGTCGTCGAACACGAGGTCTTCGCCGGTGTAAGGCGTGTTGTCACGGAACGCGCGCAGGTTCAGCCCGCCGTCAAGGTGCGTGGCGTTGGCATCCCAATAACGCGGATAAATGGTGCGGACGCGCTCATCCGGCGACAGCGCATCGTGATGCGCCGCGATCGACAGGAAAATCCGGTCGATCGGCGGCATGTCCGCCTCGATCGTTTCAGCCGTGATGTTCTGAGCCGATACGGCTTCGGGCGCCACCAGCGAGGGGTACATGAACGCCAGATCGACGCGCTCCTGCGGGCCGGTGCGTTTTTGCAGTTTCACGCGAACCGATCCGGTCGGCACGTTGAACAGCGTGTCGCCGATCATCATCGGCAGGCGGTCCGGATCGCCCGCTCTTTCGAGAGTCCATGTCGGCCACAGCAGATAGACGATCATGGCCAGCGCGCTCGCGCCGATCAGGCACGAAGCGGCAAGCGGCACAAGATGATGACGGTGCTGTCGCCGTCCTTTGGTGCGCGATGACATGTGACGCGAGGAGGAAGACGACATCGGCGCGGCGGGACTTTCAGCAGGCGAAGACGGGCTAAGACACGAATCGGCGTTCATTATGCCACGGTACTCGCTCCGCCTCACTTAACGGCGCGCGGCAAAACCGCACTCCGCCATGCGTTCGGCGGGACGGGGCGTTAACCTTTCTTTAAGGATAAACTGGCGCGAGGCCCGGCATTTTGCGAAGCGTTCTCCATCGCAACCAGAGTTCAGCCGCGTATGTCGCCCGAAGCCCTCAATTCATTCTTCTCAATCATGATCGGCTTTGCCGTCGCCGGCGTGCTGGCCAGCGGCTATCAGGCACTGATGGACCGCCCGGCGGGTTTCGGCCTGCTCGCGCGCGGGGCCGCGCCGACCACATTCGCCGCGGTTCCGTTTCTGGTTTTCGCCGCGCCCTTCATCATCATGCGCAATACCGTGCGGGGACGGCGCATCGAGCGCCGCCGTTTCGAATTCGTGATGATGGCGACTATTCTTGCAGGCTTCTGGAGCATGATGTCAGGCACTTTCGTGCTGATGATTTTGCAGGCGACCGGTCTGTTCGCTTAAACAGCCGCCGTTCAACATTTTTTGGAATAACGCTGCACTCGCAATCGCGCAACGTTTTGTGGCATGGTCGCCTGAAAAGGAGACCGACATGCCGATCTACGAACTCGATGGCGTCAAACCGCAGCTTCCCGCCGACGGAGACTATTTCATCGCCGATTCCGCGCAGGTGATAGGCAATGTGCGCCTGCACAAGGGTGCGAGCGTGTGGTTCGGCACGGTGATCCGCGGCGATAACGAGCTGATCGAGATCGGCGAGGGATCGAGCGTGCAGGACAATTGCACCTTTCACACCGATCCCGGTTTCCCCATGACCATCGGCAAGGGCTGTTCGGTCGGCCACGACACCATCCTGCACGGCTGCACCGTCGAGGATGGCGCGCTGATCGGCATGGGCTCGATCGTGATGAACGGCGCGCGCATCGGCAAGGAATGCGTGGTCGGCGCCGGCACGCTGATCACCGAGGGCAAGGCGTTTCCCGAACGCTCGCTGATCGTCGGCTCGCCGGCACGCGTGCTGCGCACATTGAGCGACGAGGACGTCAAGAAGCTGACGCGCGCCGGGCCGCATTACGTCAAGAACGCCGTGCGCTTCAAGGCCGGATTGAAGAGGATCGATTGAGGCGGGATCGCGCCTGAGCGCTGAGGATGCGGCCACTCAAGGGCCGCGCGGACGCCACGACAGATCGTCCGACCACAGATAGATCGCGATGGCCGCAAGGCACAGCGCAACGCCGATCCAGAACGCCGGCGAATGATGGATGCGTCGCCAGTCGCGCGGCGGCAATGTGCGTTTGTCTTTCATGCGTGTGGGCTTAACAGCCACCGCCGAGTCCCGTCAAATCCAGTTCGCGGCACGATGAATGGTGTGTCGCGAATCGTCGGTGGGCCCGTCTTCCTTCTTGAGACGCTCCGAAATGATCGAGCGTCTCTGACATCCAGTGCATTCAAAGGTATGAATTATGCGCGTGCGGTCTTTGGAGGCGTTGGACTCCAGCCATTTGGTCGGGCTGCCGCAGCGTGCGCATGGCGGCGGGGAAGAGGTGATTGAATCGGGCAACCGGTCAAACCTTGGTGCGGGAATTAAAACGTTACCGTGCAAGTGAAACAGATGCCAATCAAAAACAGTGTGCACTATTGGACCGATTGCGAAGTCTCTCTGGCCGCAAAGGGGTGCGGCCAGCTCTTGGGGGAGAGCTGGCCGCGCGCGAGCCGGTCCGGGACGGGGAGGGGTGGGGATGTGACCGGGTCGCGATCTCTGTCGTTCGAATTAGCGCGAGCTTGCCGTCGCAACGGCGGGCTTGGAGTCTCCAAGCGACACCCACACATTGGGATCGCCCTGCGACTGCCGCTTCACGAAGCGGTAGCCGGTCTCGGTCCAGGCGACGACGTCCTCGTTCTGGTTGTCGAGGATGAATTCACCCTTGTCGGACTTCACCGTCAGCACCGCGTGGCCTTCGCCTTTCTTGTCGCGCACCACCGTGACCAGCAGCGCCTCGCGCGGCCATCCGGCGTCGATCAGCATCTTGCGCTTGAGCAAGACATAATCCTCGCAGTCGCCGTAGCCGTCGGTCGGATACGACCACTTCTCGACGACGCCCCAATGATCCATGTCGGTCATCGGCTTGACGTTCTCATTGACCCAGCGATTGACCTGCAACAGATCTTTCCAGGCCGGCTGCGTCATTACGACGTCGCGCGGCTGCGTCGGTGCGCCTCTGCAATCCGCCGGATTGTCGGCGCAGAAATCCACCCAGCCGATCGGCGAGCGCGTGGTCTCGCCGAGGCTGGCATACAGCACGCGCTGGTTCGCAGCGCCTGCCGGCATCGCGTTGTTCGCGGCAAATGCCGCTGTGCTCATTGCCGTCAGGCTGATCACAATCGCCAGACCTGCCGACCGAAAATTTGCCGCCTTTTGTCCACCAATTGAAAACATTGTGGCCCCCGTTTCTTGTTGGGGCCATGTTTCGCATGGAGGATTTGCGCCGCAGCTAAGTTGGCGAGGGACTATTGAATCGATTGAAATTCAAAACGCGCGCTTCGTCGAAATGGATTTGAAACCAACACAGTTCGAATTTTAAATTTTTCGAATTTGATTCAAATTTTATCGATCGGCGGACAATGCGCTCATATCGCTTACGATTTGATCGGAAGTTGGGTTGCTTTGCGCCGGCAACTGCAAGGCGAAAACGGCAAAGGCGGCATCCTCGATTGAAGATACCGCCTTGTTTAACCGGAAAAACCGTAAATCGCTAACCGCGCGCATTTACCGGCTGGTGACGTTATCCTCGACTGAGTCGGAGGACTGCGGGTGCGCGAACTCGATCGCGAAGCCTTCCTCGAGGTGGCGAACCACTCGTGCGGGCACCCTGCCGAGGATGACGGTGTCGCCGACCGGAGGGCGCATTTCGGCGGAAAGGGCGGCGCCGGACAGCGACAGATCGATGATGCGGCAGGGCATTTCGCGGCCGTCTTCGAGTTTGAGCCACGACATCGGGTTGCGCGGCACGATACGGTCGTGGCGGCGATCCTCGGGCAGATTCAGGATTTCGCGGTTGGCGAGCCAGGTGAGCTGCGCGGCGAGTTTCTCGCGCTTGCGCGGCGTGGCGCCGACCGTCATGGCAAAACCGTTGTCGAGCAGGCGGGTGATCTTGCCCTCGACCCGGCCGATATGGTCGAGATAGGCCACCACCCGCTCACCGACATTGCCGATGCCGGGCGCCAGCATCGCAAGTCCGCCGGGCGACATGTTGATCACCTGGCACGGGAATTCGCGCCGGTCGGCCAGCATGTAGCGGCCGAGCAGATGGACCTTCACGCGCTGGAAGCGCCTGCGTTCCTCGGCCGCCGGATGATAATTTGGTTTTCTTTGCGGCAACGCCATCTCACACCGGTCGGCCGGTTTGTCGGTATGGAGCGACCATAGGGTTAACACGGTTAACGCCGCGTTAGCGATCTGGGCAAAGGCGCCGCGGCGCTATCGCAACCCTTCATAGACCGTCAGGCCGCGAACGATCGACCATTTGCGCAGCGCGCGCGGACCGCGCATGCGCTCGTGTCCGATATGACGCCACGACGTCAATGTCAGATCGTGCAGAGCGCCGCGCTGATCCTCGAACGGGGCCAGCAGTCCCGTAAGACTGAGGGGCGTGTGCGCGCGGTTGCTGAATGGCAGCAGCAGCAATTCGAGATGCGCTACTTCGCCGTCCGAAGTCGCCGCGGTGATGCCGGCAATGGTCGCGAGCGTTTCCTCGGCGACGATTCCGATAATGTCCTCGATCTCGCGGCGGCTGTCGCCGCCGAACAGCGACGTGAAGCTGTGGCCTTTCATGTCGCCGCCGAGGAGGGCGCAGGTGCGCGTGCCAGCGACGCGGAACGGATAACCGGCGGCGGGATCGTATGACAGAACGAAAATGTCGCCGAGCAGGTGACGCACGCCTTCGGGCGCGAAATTGCTGCGGTCGGGCGCGGCTTCGTCCGCGCGCATATCGTCCCAATAGGCGAAGAATTCCCGGTTTGACGGATGCTTCATACGCTTGAACCCTGACCGGGCGTGCTGCTGCGGGACAGTTCTGTCCCGCTTTCAGCCGCGTGCGGTCCCCTTTTCTGTTGTGCTCAACAGACCGTGCAGCGTCTATGCCGCTGGCGCGTTTGAGGCGCCGGGAACGCGGGTTTGTCGCGTTAACGTTAAGTTAACTATGAGATTGCGCGACTACGCAGGGTTGGTAGTGTCCGGCTACTCCATACCGCAGGCTCTCTCTCCAGTGAGACTGCGGTCGAAGGCACAAAACTCCAGGTTACGATCTCAAGGCAATCTGCGGGCGCACTGCTAGTGTCCCAAATCCGAAGTTCGCTCTATTTTGCAGCACTCTTCGTAGCGAACTTCGGATTTAAAAGGACACTAGAAGATATAATTCTAGTGTGGTTTTGGTTCGCAAATCCGCAAATGAGTGTGCGGTGGTCATGATGCGGATTTGCGAACCACCACACTAGTCGAATGGCAAGCGCACGACATGTCGAACAGGTGGCGATAAACAGTTTGGCCGGCGCGGTGAGGGGTGGGGATTTCTCTCGTGGACAGGCCGATGGGTTGAAAGGGAGGACTTCTCAAGTCCTCCCTTTTTTCGTGCCGATTTGCAGCAATCGTCTCTGGTTGCGCTTGCACCGCACCAGAAAACCCGTATCTGGATGGTCCGGCCCGCATGACGCCCATGTCGAGCGTTTTCCGGCTCATTTGGACATCCGGAATACGCCTTTGGACGACGCCCCTTTGCCTCCCCGCGAACCTGTTCTCACGCTGCCCGGCGCCATGACCGCGCTGCTGGTGGTGCTGTTCGCGATCCACGGCATCCGGGCGCTGCTGCCGCTGAATCTCGACCAGGAAATCATCTGGACTTTCGGCTTCGTTCCGGCGCGCTACGACGCCAATGTCATGGCCGGCGCGTTTCCCGGCGGTCTCGGCGCGGATATCTGGACTTTCCTGACCTATTCGCTGCTGCATGCCGACATCACCCACATCACTTTCAATGTGCTGTGGCTGCTGCCGTTCGGCAGCGCGCTGGCGCGGCGCTTCGGACCCGTGCGGTTTTTCGTTTTTCTTGGCGTGACGGCGATCGCGGGAGCGTTTGCGCATTTGCTTTCTCATCCGCACGAAGTCGCGCCGATGATCGGCGCGTCGGCCGCGGTGTCTGGCGCGATGGCGGCTTCGATCCGCTTCGCGTTTCAGCGTGGCAGTTTCCTGTCGTTCCGGCGCGGCGATGCGGAAGCCGCGGCCCGCGTGCCGGCGCTGTCTTTGCTGCGCGCGCTGCGCAACGGCCGTGTGCTCGCGTTTCTCGGCGTCTGGTTCGGACTGAACTTTGTGACAGGCATTGGCGCGATCGCGGTCGGCACGAATGTCCAGAGCATCGCCTGGCAGGCGCATATCGGCGGCTTCATCGCCGGGTTGTTGTTGTTTTCGCTGTTCGATCCGGTGCCGCAGGCCATCCTGCAGGACAACGACGCTCAAATTTGAATGCATTAATTGCGGCGCTTGCGGGCGCGGCGCATTTGATCCATCATCATTTCATCTCCACGATCTGGACATGCGCGAAACTATTTTCGCGCTCGATAGTTTTCCTAGATTATTCAGTTGAATGACCGCCGCTCAAGACGCGGTCACTTTCGGGAGACGGCCATGACAGTGAAGGCAATTCTGGATTCCAAGGGACACAGCATCGTTAGCGTGCAAGCGGACACAACGCTTGAGGCGGCCGTCAAGATCTTGAGCGAGCGCAAGATCGGCGCGGTGCTGGTGATGAAGGATCACCGCATCGAGGGCATTCTGTCCGAGCGCGATATCGTGCGCGTACTCGGCCAGCGCGGTGCGGCGGTGCTGAAGGAGCCGGTGAGCGAAACCATGACGCGCAAGGTCGTCACCTGCCGGCAGGCCGACACGG
>JAIERI010000122.1 GCA_019747015.1 Xanthobacteraceae bacterium | reverse complement strand
CACCTACTTGATCTGTGGGCCGACACCAAGCCGACCTTGATCCTCGTCACGCATGATGTGGATGAGGCCGTGGTGCTGGCGGACCGCATCATGGTGATGCGCCCGCGTCCCGGCCGGCTGTTCGAGGAAATCAAGATCGATCTGACGCGTCCGCGCGACCGTACCTCGCCTTTGTTCGATGCGGTCAAGCGCAAAGTGCTCAACGCGCTGGATCGCTCGCTCGATCGTGCCCAGCCGGCCGGCGAAGAGCCGGTGACAGGCGCGGCGATGTGGTGGTAAAGGCCTCAGGCCTTAACTAAATACGTCCGACACATTCTCCGGAGAGCAGACAATGGATTCGACTGAGCTGCGCGCGATGCAGGCGCCGATCAAGGACCGCTACAAATCCGACCCCAAGGCCGCCTACATTACCCTGAAGGCCAAAGGTTCGATTGAGAGCGAAGGCATCGCCTGCAAGGTCGAGACCGGCAAGGCGCTCTCGGTGGCTGGACTTCATCCGGCAACCGGCGGCTCCGGCCTTGAACTGTGTTCGGGCGATATGCTGCTCGAGGCGCTGGTCGCCTGCGCGGGTGTGACGCTGAAATCGGTTGCCACCGCGATCGACGTGCCGCTGAAATCCGGCGATGTCAGCGCCGAAGGCGATCTGGACTTTCGCGGTACGCTCGGCGTCGACAAGGAAGCGCCGGTCGGTTTCGCCGAAATTCGCCTGCGCTTTGATGTCGACACCGACGCGCCGCAGGAAAAACTCGACCAGTTGCTGAAACTTACCGAGCGTTACTGCGTGGTCTACCAGACCATCAAGAACGGGCCGAAGTCAGTGAACGTGTCGCTGCACCGGGTGTAACGCGCAGCGTTACTTCGGCAGCTTCGCCTTGAGCGCGTAGAGTGCCTCCAGCGCGTCGCGCGGCGACATCTCGTCGGGATGCAACGCGATTAGTGCGGCGATCAGCTGATCAGTGGCACTCGGCGGCTGCGGCTCGGCTGCCGCGCGCGCGGGTGTCGCGAACAGCGGCAGGTCCTCGGCCAGCGCTTTCGCCGTCGTACTGCGATCCTGCGCTTCAAGCTTGGCCAGCACCGACTTTGCCCGTGCGATTACCGGCGGCGGTAATCCCGCAAGCTTCGCCACTTGGATGCCGTAGGAGCGATCCGCCGAACCCGGCAGCACTTCGTGCAGGAACACGACATCACCCTGCCATTCCTTCACCCGTACGGTGGCGTTGAATAGCCTTGGCAGCTTTGCCGCGAGGGCGGTGAGTTCGTGATAGTGTGTGGCGAACAACGCGCGACATTTATTGTTTTCGTGCAGATGCTCGATCGAGGCCCACGCGATCGACAGGCCATCGAAGGTCGCGGTGCCACGCCCGATTTCGTCGAGGATCACCAGAGCGTGTTCAGTTGCCTGATTGAGGATCGCCGCCGTCTCCACCATCTCGACCATGAAGGTCGAGCGCCCGCGCGCCAGATCGTCAGCGGCGCCGACGCGCGAGAACAGCCGGTCCACCACGCCGATCCGCGCTCGCGATGCCGGCACGAAACTCCCGGTTTGCGCCAGCAGCGCGATCAGGGCATTCTGCCGCAAGAAGGTGGATTTGCCGGCCATGTTCGGCCCGGTGAGAATCCAGATTTGCCCGGCGGTCTGAGCGGGCGCAGGCGACAGGTCGCAGTTATTGGCGATAAACGAATGGCCATCGCGCTTCAGTGCCTGTTCGACGACCGGATGCCGTCCGCCTTCGATTGCGAATGACAGCGAGGCGTCGACCTGCGGCCGCACGTAATTCTCGTCCACTGCGAGCTTCGCCAGAGAGGATGCGACATCTAGAAGAGCGAAAGCATGCGCCGCGGCGCGCAGATCGTCGCTCGCCGCAATCGCCTGCGCACACAGCGCATCGAAAATCTCCAGCTCAAGGCCGAGTGCCCGCTCGCCCGCATTGGCGATCCTGGCTTCGATCTCGCCAAGATCGGTAGTTGTGAAACGGATTTGTCCAGCCAGTGTCTGGCGATGGATGAAGGTCGCGTTCAGCGGCGCGGCCAGCAGTTTGTCGCCGTGCTGCGCGGTAACCTCGACGAAATAGCCCAGCACATTATTGTGACGGATCTTGAGGCCCTTGACGCCGGTCTCCTCGGCGTAGCGCGCCTGCATCGCGGCGACCACGAGACGCGAATCGTCGCGTAGTTTGCGTGTCTCGTCGAGCGCTGCGGAATAGTTTTCGCACACGAAACCGCCGTCGCGCTTGAAAAGCGGCAATTGCTCGGCAAGTCCGCGCGAAAGCTCACGGGCGAGATCGCGCGAAGGGCGGCGCAGTGCCTCCATTGCCGTGACAATTTCCTGCGGCGGATTTCCCATCCGTGCCATGCGGGCGATAGCTTGATCGGCGGCAAGGATGCCGTCGCGCAATCCTGCAAGGTCGCGCGGACCGCCGCGTCCGACTGAGAGCCGCGCCAGCGCGCGCGCCATGTCCGGCGCGGCGTTCAGAATCGTGCGTACATCGCCGCGGGCCGGTGTATCGGCGACGAATGCCCCGATGGCGTCGAGCCGCCGGCCTATCGCAGCCGAATCGATTAACGGTGCTGCGAGACGCTGTGCGAGAAGCCGTGATCCCGCCGCCGTCACCGTGCAATCGATGGCATCTAATAGCGAGCCGCGTCGCTCGCCTGCCAGGGTGCGCGTAAGTTCGAGATTGGCACGGGTGGCGGAATCGATTGCCATCGTGGTGCCGGCCACCTCCCGCGCCGGCGGCGACAGCGGCGGGCGTTTGCCGATCTGGGTGCGGTCAATATAGGTGACGCAGGCGGCCGCCGCCGCCGTTTCCAGCCGTGACATCTGGCTGAGACCGTCCATCGTCGCGACGGCGAAATAATCGCACAGCCGTTTCTCGGCGGTCGCAGCGTCAAACACGTCGCGCGTCAGCGGCGTCACGGCGGGCAAGGTTCGCAGCACCGGCCCGAGTTCGGCGTCGCCATACAGCGCGTCGGTGACGATCACTTCATTTGGATTGAGCCGCGCCAAAATCGCACCCAGCTCAAGCAGCGCACATTCAGTGACGGTGAACTCCGATGTGGAAATATCGATCCAGGCAAGGCCGAGACGGTCGTCGCCGTTTGAGGCCCGTGCACGCGTCATCGCCATCAGGTAATTATTGACCTTGGCGTCGAGCAGATTGTCCTCGGTCAGCGTGCCCGGCGTGACTAGCCGCACAACGTCGCGCCGCACGACACTTTTATTGCCGCGCTTGCGCGCCTCGGCGGGATCTTCTGTTTGCTCGCACACCGCGACGCGGTGGCCGAGTTCGATCAGGCGGTGCAGGTACTCGTCGGCGTGATGCACCGGCACGCCGCACATCGGGATGTCCTGGCCCTGATGCTTGCCGCGCTTGGTCAGCGTGATGCCGAGCGCACGCGAGGCGATCTCGGCGTCCTCCAGAAACAGTTCGTAGAAATCGCCCATGCGGTAGAACAGCAAGAGGCCCGGATTGGCCGCCTTGATTTCAAGATATTGCTCCATCATCGGCGTGACGCGGGCATTCCCGGCGTCTTGCTCGGATGGCGCGATCTCGCTGGATGGGGGTGGGGTCGTGTGCATCGTCATGGCGCGGCACGCTAGCAAATTTTTGCGCGGCGTTCACATCCGGGGAGCCGGATATCCCGGCATTTCACCGAAACTTACGCCCACTCGACGCCAGATTCGGCGGCAAGGTCGATCGAGCTTTGCTTGCCGATGGTGTCGAAATGCTCATCAAGGAATTTCTTCGCGGCGTGGGCACCCGCTTTATGTAGCAGGTCGAAGAAGTCGAAGTCGGTTTTCAGTTTGCTGGAGCCGGCGAGTCGCGTGCCGAGGCTGCCAAGATCGATGCGGTGGATGTTGAGGCGGCGATATTGATCCTTGCCGGTGCCGCGGGGCAGGCGCCCGTCATCGATCAATTGGTTGACGAAATCCATCGTTCGCAATTCTGAAATCAACGCCGAGTTGAAAGTGATCTCGTTCAAGCGGTTGATGATCTCCGCGGAGGTGCGCGGTGTCGTTGTGCGCGACACCGGATTGATCTGTACCACCAGCACGTCTTCGGTTTCGGTGGTTTGCAGGAACGGGAAGATCGCGGGATTACCCATGTAACCGCCATCCCAATAGAGTACGCCATCGATTTCCACCGCGCGAAACAGGAAGGGCAACGCGGCTGACGCCATCACCACATCGGCGGTGATGGTGTCATTGGAGAAGATGCGAAGCCGGCCGGTATGGACGTTGGTGGTCGAAATATACAAAGGCAGATCGGTGTTCTCGCGGACCGCGTCGAAATCGACGAAGCGGTCGATTAAATCGCTGAGCGGATTGATGTTCAGCGGATTGAGTTCGTAGGGCGAGAAGTAATGCGCCATCGCCTCGAACCAGTTCTGCACCGGCGCGCTGGCAAACGGCATCATTGAGAACAGCCGGTCGGCGATGGCGCGCTGGACCGGCGGCAGGTCGCCGCCTGCGCTGGCTGCGCGCCAGAAGGCGGAGAGCCGCTTGCGTGCTTCTTCAGGTCCGCCGCGCGCGAGGCCGTCCGCCAGCATCACTGCGTTGACCGCGCCGGCCGATGCGCCGGAGATGCCAGTGATCTCGAGCCGGCCGTCCTCTAGCAAATGATCCAGCACGCCCCATGTGAAAGCGCCATGTGAACCGCCGCCTTGCAGCGCGAGGTTGATTTTTTTCGCGCTCGGACGTGCCTTGCGCGGCCCGGTAAAGTTCCATGGCGTAAGGTGATCGAGATAGGATTTGAGATTTGTCGCCACGGGGAGCTTCTTTCTCTCGGAGAGAGTCGGATGATACAAGGGAGCCGGCGGCGCAGGGGTGAAGTTCCAAGAGGTGAGTCTTGGCGAGATTTGGGGCTTTTATGGTGCAATGCAATAGGTAATGCTGCGGCGCAAAATATGATCCTGATCAAACTATTGAAATGACAGGTGAACCGACATTAACCGAGCGAGATTGTCGTTCCATGACATTGACGAAGCCGACTTTCCCGGCCCCCGGCCATGACCATAGCCAATGCACACAGGCCGCAATTTCGCATGCCGAACGCGTCTGTGACGACCGGGGCCAGAAATTTACCCCGATTCGCCGCCGGGTGTTGCAATCGCTGTTGACCAGCCATCGGCCGCTCGGAGCTTATGAAATCATTGAAGAATTAGCCTCATCCATGACCCGGCCGGCGCCAATTACGGTTTATCGCGCGCTGGATTTTCTGATGGAAAACGGACTTGTCCACCGCATCGAGAGTCGCAACGCCTTCCTCGCCTGTGCCCATAATCATGATTCGAGTTCGGTGGTGGCCTTTTTGATCTGCGATGTCTGCGGATCGGTGGGGGAGATCCCGAGCGCGGCTCTGGCCAGAGGCTTTACCGAGGCGGCGCGAGGAACGGGATTTGCACCAAAGATGTCGGTGGTGGAAATCACCGGCACCTGCGCCCATTGCAAGCAGGCGGCATAAGCCTTCCCCCGCCGATTTTACCGACGGCCACCCAAATTTGACCTTTTCTTGCGGTTTTTCAGGCCTATCTGCATGCATGTCAGCCTCGTTTGCGGCCGTGCGGCCACGGCATTGCTGGTCAGAACCGGGCGACTTCTGATAAACAGACCAATAATGAGCATCCGGGCCGCGTCCTGCTGCCCGTCACAGAAAACAGATATTTATTCCCCATGACCGATCTTAAAGAACGCACCAAAATCATCGAAGCCGGGCCGAAAGGCCGCCACCGCACCATTCAGGTCCTCGTCGGCAACGTCAAAGTCGGCGGCGGCGCCCCGATCGTGGTGCAGTCGATGACCAACACCGACACCGCCGACATCGAGTCGACGGTCAAGCAGGTGGCGGCGCTCTCGCGTGCCGGTTCGGAAATGGTCCGCATCACCGTGGATCGCGATGAGGCGGCCGCCGCCGTCCCGCATATCCGCGAAAAGCTCGACAAGATGGGAATCGACGTGCCGCTGATCGGCGATTTCCACTATATTGGCCACAAGCTGCTCGCCGAGTATCCCGATTGCGCGAAGGCCTTGTCGAAGTACCGTATCAATCCGGGTAATGTCGGCTTCAAGAACAAGCGCGACAGCCAGTTCACCGACATCATCGAGATCGCACTGAAGAACGACAAGACGGTTCGCATCGGCGCCAACTGGGGTTCGCTCGATCAGGAATTGCTGACGCGCCTGATGGAAGACAACGCCAAGTCGCCTGACCCGATCGATGCCCGCGCGGTGACGCGCGAGGCCATGGTGCAGTCGGCATTGCTGTCGGCCGCTCGTGCCGAAGACATCGGCATGCCGAAGAACAAGATGATCCTGTCGGCGAAGGTGTCGAACGTGCAGGATCTGATCGCAGTGTACCGCGAACTTGCGTCGCGCTCCGAGTACGCTATCCATCTTGGACTGACCGAAGCCGGCATGGGATCGAAAGGCATCGTCGCATCAAGCGCCGCGCTCGGCATCCTGCTGCAGGACGGCATCGGCGATACCATCCGTGTGTCGCTGACGCCGGAACCCGGCGGCGATCGCACGGTTGAAGTTAAGGTCGGTCAGGAAATTCTGCAGACCATGGGCTTTCGCACATTCGTGCCGCTGGTCGCTGCGTGCCCTGGTTGCGGTCGCACCACCTCGACGGTGTTTCAGGAACTGGCGCGCGACATTCAGGCCTTCATCCGCGACGAGATGCCGGCGTGGAAAACCCGCTATCCTGGCGTTGAGGAACTCAATGTCGCGGTAATGGGCTGCATCGTCAACGGTCCCGGCGAATCCAAGCATGCCAATATCGGCATTTCGCTGCCGGGCACCGGCGAGACCCCGGCCGCGCCGGTGTTTGTCGACGGTGAGAAATTCCGTACCCTGCGCGGTCCCACCATCGCCAACGACTTCAAGGCATTGGTGATCGACTATATCGATCAGCGCTACGGCGTGAACGTGCGTGAATCCGAGGCCGTGACCGCGGCCGAATAAAAAATAGACTGAACTTCATTTCTAAAAACGCCGCTCTTCAGAGCGGCGTTTTTCGTTCACGGTTGTTCACCACCGCTTCTTCCAGATCGAGATCGCGTTCGATGCGTCGTCGCGTCTCGTCGGTGATCTTGCCGTCGCGTAAAAGCTTGTGCAGCAACTTGCGCTCGATGGTGATGATCTCGCGCACCATTCCCGCGCCCTTGGTTGCGGGGGTGTTTTCACCTGGGTTCGATGGTGGATCGGGAAGTGCACGCATCCGGGTCTCGTGACGCGCTTCGAGAAAGCGGGCAAGACTTTCGGGCAGTTTCCGCTCGGCGATGATGGCGGTCAGCGATTTACGCGAGGCATGGATAATCTCGCGCCGCGCGGCGATCTCGGCCTCGCGCTCGCGGCGTGCTTCGGAACGGCCATGCTCGGAAAGTCCGAGCATGCGCACCACCAGCGGCAATGTTGTGCCGATGCCGACCACCGTGACGAAAATGACGCCGAAGGATATCAGCAGCAGCAAGTCGCGGTGCGGAAAACCCTCGCCGTTCGGCAGCGCGTATGGCAGCGCCAACGCCACCGCCAGCGATACCACGCCGCGAATTCCGGTGAAGCCGATAATGACGATGGTCCGCCAGGGCGGCGCTGGATCGCGCTTGCGTATGCGCTCGCTGAACCATTGTGGCAGATAGGCCGACGGAAACACCCACATGAAACGCGCGGCGATCACGATCGCCGAGGTGATTGCGATCCCGAACAGCACGTCGTGGAGGGGAAGCGCCTTCGAGGTATCGAACAGCAACTTGGTCTGGAATCCGACGATCAGGAACAGCACACCCTCGATCAGCCAGATCACGAAATCCCAGAAGAAGATGCCCTGAAGGCGCGTCGCCGCCGAAATCAAAAGCGGTCCGTTCCAGCTCACGTAAAGACCCGTGACCACGGTGGCGATGACGCCGGAGCCGCCGAAATGCTGCGGTATCCAGAAAGCGAGATACGGCGTCAGCAGCGACAGCGAAATCTCAACCCGCGGATCGCGCGCCCATTGCCGCAATCTCAGACTGAGCCAGCCGACGCCAATGCCGAAAATAATTTCACCGATCAGGATGGCGGTGAAGGAGACGGTGGCGGTGAGCAGCGAGAATGTGCCGGTCGTCACCGCAGCGACTGCGAAACGATACAGAATAAGCGCGGTGGCGTCATTGGCGAGACCCTCGCCTTCGAGGATCACCAGGATGCGGTGCTGCAACCCAAGCCGCCGCGCGATCGCCAGTGGTGCGACGACGTCCGGCGGCGAGACGATGGCGCCGAGCACGAAGCCGACGCTCCACGGCAGATCGAGCAGCCAATGCGCGGCGCAGGCGACCGCGCAGGTGGTGAAGATGACGGCGCCGACGGCAAGCATCGATATCGGGCGCAAATTCGATTTGAATTCGCGCCAGCTCATCGACACGCCCGCCGAATAGATCAGCGGCGGCAGCACCAGAAGCAACACACCTTCGGGCTCCATCGCGATCGGCGGCATGCCCGGCACGAAAGCGAGAACGACGCCAACCACCAGGAACACAATCGCAGGAGTGAGGTCGAACTTGCGCGCGGCGGTGGCGGCGGCGCACAGCACCGTCAGCACCAGCAGGAATGTCAGAAACCCATGAACCATCAGGAGCTTTTGATCATGTCAGATCGCGCTTGCGGCAATATTCACCATCAGCGCCAGTAAAGCCGTGTTGAAGATGAATGATACGACGCCATGCACGATCGCAGTGCGGCGGATGATCTTGTCGGTAATGCCGACATCGGAAACCTGCGCGGTCATGCCGATCACGAAGGAGAAATAGACGAAGTCCCAGTAATCCGGATCGCCGCCTCCCGGAAAAGCCAACCCGCCGATCTCACCGCCGCGAAAATACTCGTGCGCGTAGTGCAGCGCGAAGGTGGTGTGGATGGCAGCCCATGACAGCACGATAGTCACCACCGCCAGTCCGAGCTGTGGGGGTCCACGGTGCGTGGCGCCGAGTTCGAGCACGATGGCGGCGATGCTGGCGAAGGCGGCGACCGACGTCAGGCCGAGAATGAAAAAGCGTCCGTCGTCCTGCAGGGCGGCCTGCCGGCGCATGAATTCGGCGCCACAGGAAAATACGGTTGTGAAAGCCAGTGTCAGATACAGTACCAGCGAAATATCCCAGGCCAGCAGGCAGCGTGTCGTCAGCCGCCACGCCCATGGCATGGCGAGCAGCGCGGCAATTCCGATGGCGAGAGAGATGAACAGGCGCGGCCGCGAATAGACGATCCGCACCGCTTTCGGCATCCGTTGAAAACGAAGGAAGATATCTTCTCCCTTCTGCTTCACGGGCACCGGTCGCTTCGCGCGGGTCGCGGCCTTTTTCGCTTTCATGTCATCCTAATTTTGCCGCTCGGCGACGAAGCGGGCGGCGGCTCTTAGAACATCGCCTTTCGCACCGAATGGCGTCAATGCCGAATCGGCCTGCTTGAGCAGATCGCGCAGGCGCGCCTTGGCGCCATCGACGCCAAGCTGGGTGACGAAGGTGGTCTTGCCGGCGGCGGCATCCTGTCCGGCGGGCTTGCCGAGCGCGGCGGCGTCGCCCTCGACATCGAGCAGATCGTCGGCGTTCTGGAACGCTTCGCCGAACAAATGACCGTAAGCATCGAGCGCGGCATATTGCTCCTTGGAGGCCTTGCCGAGAATCGCGCCGGCGATACAGCCATATTTCAGGAGCGCACCGGTTTTCATCTGCTGGAGTTTGGCGACATCCGGTGGCTCGCGGTCGCCGAAACGGCCTTCGCCGGCCAGATCCATGATCTGGCCGCCGACCATGCCGCCGATGCCTGACGCGCGCGCCAATGCGCGGGTCAGCGCCAGCCTTATCGCCGGGTCGCTGTGCACTTCATCGCGGGTGATGATATCGAAGGCGAGCGTGAGCAGCCCGTCGCCGGCGAGGATCGCGGTGGCTTCGTCGAATTTCTTGTGCGAGGTCGGCCGTCCGCGCCGCAGATCGCTGTTATCCATTGAAGGCAGATCGTCATGGATCAGCGAATAGCAGTGAATGCATTCGAGCGCGGCGCCGGCCAACAGCGCGGAAGGACGCGGCACGCCGAAAACCTCGGCACTCGCCACGGCCAGGAATGGGCGCAGTCTTTTGCCGCCGTTGAGGCTCGAATAGCGCATCGCCTCCATCAGCCGGTGGGGACGGGTGATCTCGCCGGGCAGCGTGCTGTCGGACAGCAACTGGCCGAGCAAGGTCTCGGTCTGCGCCGCAGTGGTGTCGAGCAGTTTGGCAAAGTCTTGGGTCGAAAGGCCGGTGGTCATTGAGGGCTCCAGAATTTGGCCGGACAATCCTTCATGGGACCGGCCACGTCAATTCCGGGAAGAGCCTTGGCGCGGGGGATTTCGCCCTCACCGTGCCTTCTGGTAAATACACAATCCTCAAGGTCCGCGATCGGCGCGGTCCGTCCCGTGAATGGCGAGGCGTGATGCGACCGACGATCCGCGCGATTGGGCTCACGGTGCTCGCGCTGGTGCTGTTGCCCTATGTCCTGACGCCGTTTTATGGCCTCGGACATCCGGTCTCGACCCTGATGATGGGGCGCAGGCTCATTGGTGCACAGGTCGCGCGAACATGGATCGACATCGACACCATGTCACCGGTGTTGCCGCGCACCGCGGTCGCGGCTGAGGATGCGCAGTTCTGCTTTCACCACGGCATCGATTGGGATTCGCTGCGCGAGAGGATCGAGGACGCCGAGGATGGCGATGTGGTGCGCGGCGGCTCGACCATTACCCAGCAGGTGGCGAAAAACCTGTTTCTGTGGCCGGGCCGCAGTTTTATCCGCAAGGGTCTCGAATTCCCGCTGGCGCTATGGATCGATCTGGTGCTGTCGAAACGGCGTATTCTGGAACTTTACCTGAACATCGCCGAACTCGGCCCCACCGGCCAGTTTGGTGTGGAGGCTGCCGCGCAATATGCATTCGGTCGTTCCGCCGCGGTCCTGTCGGCGCAAGAGGCAGCGTTATTGGTCGCGACCCTGCCCAATCCGGTGACCCGCAGCGCCAGGCAGCCTGGCCCCGCGGTCCGCCGCGCGGCGGGAGTCTATATAGCTCGTGCGCAATCGGCCGAAATCTCCAATTGCTGGAGCCGGAATCGTGGATTTTAGGGCTATATCGAACCCTTCCGGGGTCTAGCTTTAGACACATCCTTCCTCTATAAGCCGCACCTCAATCCCATTTTGCGATAGGCGCCCGCAAGGGCGGCGCTTTCGATCAGAGGACGAAGTTATGGCCGTTCCACGCAGGAAAACATCGCCGTCACGCCGTGGCATGCGCCGCTCGGCTGACGCGCTCAAGAAGCCGACCTATGTCGAGGACAAGGATTCGGGTGAATTGCGCCGTCCGCATCACCTCGACCTGAAGACTGGCATGTACAAGGGCCGTCAGGTTCTGAAGGTCAAGAAGGACGTCTAAGACGTACCTTTGAGATACGTGCGGCCGATTTGGCCGCGCGATTTTGGCGAGCCGCGTTCGAAACGACAGCGACAGAAAGCATGGCCGATGCCGACAATCGGTTTCCCGCTGCTTCTCATCCCGCTCGCGATTTACAACATCGTCGTATTTCTAATGCCCGGCGTGGCCTTCACGGCGCCGCTGGCAACGGTGCGGCTGATCTCCGGCACCGAATGGCCGGTGACGCTCGGTGATGCGCTGCTTGCGGTCAGCCTTTTGCTTTTGCTGTTCGAAGTCATCAAGGCCACGCGGCCGGGCGCGAAATACCTTACCGATCATCTGCTGTCGCTGCTGGCCTTTGGCGGCGCACTCGCTGAATTTGTGCTGCTCTCGCCGTTCGGTACCTCGACCTTCTTTTTGCTCACGGCGTTGACAGCGGTGGATTTTCTGGCCGGGGCGGCGAGCGCGCTGCGCCACCGCAGATATCGCGCGGTCGACGAGATACCCGCCGATCATCACGACATGCCGCGCGGCGATGCGCTTGAGCGGCCAATTGCGGATGAGCCTGCAGGGAGCTGGGGCCCTGAGCCCCTTCAACGCGAGGCGGCCAGGCCGGAACCACCGCGTCCGGTGTCGCCGGTAGTGCCGCCGCCAGCTGCGCCGCAGGCCAGTGCGCCAGCCGTGGTGCCGCCGGTCGAACAAATCGTTCCGGCAGTCCATGAGGCGGCGAGGGATGAGGCGAAGCCAGCGCGCAAGATTTCAGACTGGAGCGTGGCGGATTTGGTGCATGACGCCGATCCCGGCGACACCAGGCCTCCCTCCGGCAAACCGCCGTCGGCGAGCTGATCGGCACGCAATTTTCCTGAGGTGTGAATTACGCCGTACGCGACATGCGTGCCGGTCCGATTGCCCTGCCGGACGATGCTACCCGTGTCATCGCGTCATAGTGCGACATCGCGTCGGCGGTTGAGGTGCGCCGATGCGCGCGCGTTTGTGGGGCCTGTTCCGCAGTGGCGATCAGATGCGCCACGAAAAAAGCATCCGGGCGGCTTGGCCGAGTCACACGGAGCGTGCGGAACTTTTCATTTTCCAGAGACGCCAGTGCGGTACCGCCGGCTGCATCGCCATTGGCATGAGCGGGTTCGGGCGCGGATTCCTGTGGGTGCTGCGCGTGCTCATTCCCTGCTGCGCTCGCTGGGCATTTGCCGATAATCATCTGAACGTCCCGTTCCTTGGGTGCGTCTCATTTTGGGACACATTCTCTCTGTCATCTTGGACATCGCAAAGCGCGTGCCCCTTCACGGCAAACGCATTCGTTGCCCGCGGGATCAATTCAGCAGGCCGGTTTTCCGAGATTATTTAGGAAGCCACCCTAGGATGCCGGCCGCATAACGCATTATCCTTGAACGCGAATCACTCTGACCCTGTCCCGGATCGAGGCGACATTGACCGCAGGCCAAACCCCAAACACGCCTCTGACAGCGGTGATGGAAGATGACGACTGCGTTCCGCCGAAGGCGCCAGCCATCCTGGAGGCGCTGGGACAAGCCACCTTCGTCTGGGATATTTCGGCCGACACCCTGCGCTGGAGCGACAACGCCGGCGATGTGCTGTGCGATTTTCCGCGCGAGTTGCTGTTAAAGGCCAGTGAATTCGCCAAGTTGATCGAACCCAAGCGCGGCATTCGTTTCGAAGCGGTGATGAATGCGGTCGCCAAGGACGAAGGCGCTGGCGTGCTCTATCAGATCGAATACGGGCTGCGCGCCGCAGCTTCCGCGTCCATTGTGTGGGTGGAGGAATCCGGCCGATGGTTCGCCGATGCCGACGGCAAGCCAATGCGCGCCGAAGGCATTCTGCGGATTAACGGAGAACGCCATGCCCGCGAGGAGCAACTTCGCAAGCTGTCGCAACACGATCCTTTGACCGGCGAACTCAACCGAACCCATCTGATCGCCGCCCTTGCGGAAGCGATGGAGGAGGCCGCGCGCTTTCGTTCGTCCTTCGCCTTCATGCTGATCGGTGTCGATCATCTGGCGCGGCTGAACGAGGCATTCGGCTTCGATGTCGCCGATGAAGTCATCCTCGAAATCTCGCGGCGCATCCGCGCACGGCTGCGCGGCTGCGATGTGATGGGGCGTTTCTCTGGCAACAAGTTCGGACTCATTCTGAAAAACTGCACCATCGACGACATGCATATCGCGGCAGAGCGCTTCCTCGCCGCCGTGCGCGACGAAATCGTGCCGACCAGATCCGGTCCGGTATCGCTGACCGCCTCGATCGGCGCGATCAGTGTGCCGCGTTATGCGCGCACGCCGGAAGAAGCGATGAGTCGCACCCAGGAGGCGCTCGACAGCGCCAAGGCGCGCCGCCGCGGCTCGTTTTTGCCATGGCGTCCGAATGTCGAGCGTGACGCGCAACGCAAGGTCAATATCCGCGTTACCGATGAGATCGTCACCGCGCTGAATGAGCGGCGCATTGTGATGGCGTTCGAGCCTGTGGTTGAAACCATCTCACGTAAGCCGGCATTCTATGAGGGTCTGGTGCGCATGCGCCGCGACGACGGCGAATTCTCGCTGGCGCCGGATATCGTGCCAACCGCCGAAAAGCTTGGACTGATCCGCCTGGTCGATCATCGGGTGCTGGAGCTTGTCGTTTCCGAGCTGCAGGCTGCGCCAAATGCGCAGATGAGTCTGAACATTTCACCCGACACCACGATGGATCCGGACTGGTGGTCGGGCATCGAATCGCTGTTTCGGGCCTGTCCGGGTGTCGCCGAGCGCTTGATCGTGGAGATCACCGAGACCGTTGCGATCCAGGATCTCGACGATGTGCGCGGCTTCGTCACCCGGCTGAAGAATTTCGGCAGCCGTATCGCCATCGACGATTTCGGTGCCGGCTATACGTCTTTCCGCAACCTGCGTAAGCTCGGTGTGGACATTGTAAAGATCGATGGCGCGTTCGTGCAGAACATCGCGCGCTCGTCAGACGACCGCGCCTTTGTGCAGACCATGATCGATCTGGCGCACCGGCTCGACATCAAGACCGTGGCCGAGTGGGTGCAGGACGAAGAGTCCGCTGCGCTGCTTCAGGGCTGGGGCTGCGATTATATTCAGGGCCGTCTGATCGGTCTTGCCACGGTCAACAGGCCATGGGAGCCGTGTGACGCGCTGGCGGTGGCCGCTGGCTAGATATTGCGCCGCTCCCCGCGAACGGGAATCGGCGCGTGTCGGCTCATTCGGATTGTTCAGGTCTCGTCGGTCGGCTTCGCCATCCGGTCGAGCCGCTCCTGCATCTCTTTCATCTGACGCTTGAGATCGTCGATGTCGTCAGCCTCCACCGGCTCTGCCACCGGCGTTTCGCCTGCCGCGGCCGCATCACTGCGAACCGGCGCGGCGAAAGGCTTGAACATCGCAAACGTCTTCTCGAACATTTCCATGTTGCGGCGGACATGTTCTTCCAGCGGCGCGAATGGCGTGCCGCTGAAGGTGTTAGTCATCTGCTTGCGGAATTTTTCCTGCTCGCGGGTGAGCGTGTCGATCGACTGTTCGAGATATTTCGGCACCACCATCTGCATGCTGTCGCCGTAGAAGCGGATCAACTGGCGCAGGAAGGTGGTTGGCAGCAAATTCTGCCCGGCCTTGTTTTCCTGTTCGAAGATGATTTGCGCCAGAACCGAGCGTGTAATGTCGTCGCCGGTCTTGGCGTCGTACACCAGAAAATCCTCGCCATCCTTCACCATCGACGCGAGATCCTCGAGCGTGACGTAGGTGGAGGTGCCGGTGTTGTAGAGCCGGCGATTGGCGTATTTCTTGATCGTGATGGGCTGGTCGGTTTTGGCCATGAACACTCACACGTTACTACCGAGGGACGGAACCGCCGGAAATGCTCCGAGGGCAGTGCATCAATGCGATGCACAAAGTAAGCATTTTCGCCGCGCCGCGGCTACCGTTTTGTGCAGCACGGTTAATAGGCTGGCATCCTGCCGCAACTGCGAGATATAACCAAAGTCGGTCCTTTGGCGTCTGGCCGTTTCATCCGGACCGCTTAAGTTAACGGCACGCAGCGAGCGCCGCCCGGCGCTTGGCCCTCAACTTTTCAGGAGATGCTCCATGTCCGACGATGTCGTGATCGTCAGCGCCGCCCGCACCGCCGTTGGCTCGTTCAACGGTGCGTTTGCAAACACCCCCGCCCACGAACTTGGCGCTGTCGCCATCAAGGCCGCACTCGAACGCGCCGGCATTGAGCCGGGACGAGTCTCTGAAGTCATCATGGGCCAGATTCTCACTGCGGCGCAGGGCCAGAATCCGGCCCGTCAGGCCTCGATCAAGGCCGGTATTCCGGTGGAGAGTCCCGCCTGGGGCGTCAACCAGCTCTGCGGCTCGGGGCTTCGCACTGTCGCGCTTGGCTATCAGGCGCTGTTGAACGGAGATTCCGAGATCGTGGTCGCCGGTGGCCAGGAATCGATGAGTATGGCGCCGCATGCGCAATATCTGCGCGGCGGCGTGAAAATGGGCAATGTCGAATTCATCGACACCATGATCAAGGACGGACTGTGGGACGCCTTCAACGGCTACCACATGGGCAACACCGCCGAGAACGTTGCCAAGCAGTACCAGATCACCCGCCAGCAGCAGGACGAATTCGCCGTCGGCTCGCAGCAGAAGGCCGAGGCCGCGCAGAAAGCCGGAAAGTTCAAGGACGAGATCGTCCCGTTCATCGTCAAGGCGCGCAAGGGCGACATCACCGTCGATACTGATGAGTATCCGCGTCATGGTGCTACCCTCGAGGCGATGGCGAAGCTGCGCCCCGCCTTCGACAAGGAAGGCACCGTGACTGCCGGCAGCGCGTCCGGCATCAATGACGGCGCGGCCGCCGTAGTGCTGATGACGGCCAAGCAAGCCGCCAAGGAAGGCAAGACTCCGCTGGCCCGCATCGTGTCGTGGGGTCAGGCGGTGGTCGATCCGGCCATCATGGGCACCGGCCCGATCCCTGCCTCGCGCAGTGCCTTGAAGAAAGCGGGCTGGAAGATCGAGGATCTCGATCTGATCGAGGCCAACGAAGCCTTTGCCGCGCAGGCCTGTGCGGTCAACAAGGATCTGGGCTGGGATCGCGCGAAGGTCAACGTCAATGGTGGCGCCATCGCCATCGGCCATCCGGTCGGTGCCTCTGGCGCGCGCATTCTCGTGACACTGCTGCATGAAATGCAGAAGCGTGACGCGAAAAAGGCGCTTGCAACGCTTTGCATCGGCGGCGGCATGGGCATCGCCATGTGCGTGGAGCGCTGAGGCGGCATTCTTCTCATATTCGCAGCGCACCCAACTGCACTGCACAACAAAATTTTCTTGTGCCCGGTTGCATGCAAATGCTGCCGGGCATTTGTTCTTGCGGTGCATGTCATTCACCGGATAATCAACGCGCATAAGAAGCTGCATGGGTGAAGGAAATACCGGCATGGCGCGCACAGCATTGGTCACGGGTGGAACGCGCGGCATCGGCGCTGCGATCAGCAAGGCGCTCAAGGACGCCGGCTATAAAGTAGCGGCGACATATCACGGCAATGAAGAAGCCGCGGCGAAGTTCAACGCCGAGACCGGCATTCCGGTTTACAAATGGGACGTGAGCGCTTTCGACGCCTGCGCTGAAGGCGTGAAAAAAGTCGAGGCCGACATCGGGCCGATCGACGTGCTGGTCAACAATGCCGGCATCACCCGCGATGTGCCGTTTCACAAGATGACGCTCGACCAGTGGAATGCGGTGATCGCGACCAATCTCGGCTCGCTGTTCAATATGACTCGGCAGGTGATCGAGGGCATGCGCGCGCGTAAATTCGGCCGCATCATCTCCATCTCGTCGATCAACGGCCAGAAGGGCCAGTTCGGGCAGGTCAATTATTCCGCGGCGAAGGCCGGCGATGTCGGGTTCACCAAAGCCCTGGCGCTGGAGAATGCGAAAGGCGGCATTACTGTCAACGCCATCTGTCCGGGCTAT
>JAIERI010000198.1 GCA_019747015.1 Xanthobacteraceae bacterium | reverse complement strand
ATCGCGGTCTGGACCATCGTCAATGTCGAAAACTGGAGCCCGGCCGGCGCGATGCCGCGCGCGGTGCTGCCGCCGCCGATGGGGCAGCCTCTGCTGCCCGACATTCCGAACTGGGCCTGGCACGAATACGGCATGCGTGTCGGGGTCTGGCGTTTTTTCGAAGCGCTCCACGCCCGCAAGCTGAAGGCGACTTTCGCGCTGAACGGAACCGTCTGTTCGCTCTATCCCGAGGTCTGCGAAGCGGCGCGCGACGCGGGCTGGGATTTCATGGGGCATGGCTTCATTCAAAAGCCGATGCACAAGGTCAAGGACCAGAAGGCCGCCATCGCCGACACCATCAGGGCGATCAGGGATTTCACCGGCAAGCCGCCGCGCGGATGGGAAAGTCCGGGCCTGACCGAGACCGACGAGACGCTCGATCTTCTGGCGGAGGCCGGCATCGAATACGTCGCCGACTGGGTGTTCGACGAACAGCCCGTTCCGCTAAAGACGCGCGCCGGCGAGATCGTCTCGGTGCCCTACACCGTCGAGATCAACGATGTCGTGATCAGCGCCGTTCAGCAGCAGCCGTCGGACGAGATTTTTCGCCGCGGCAAGGATCAGTTCGACCGGCTTTATCTCGACGGCGCCAGGGCGCCGCGCGTCATGGCGATCTCGATCCATCCCTATCTCACCGGCGTGCCGCACCGGATCAAGTATCTCGAAATGCTCTATGATTATATTCTCGGCCACGACGGCGTGATGATGTGGACCGGCGCGGAAATTCTGGACTGGTATCGTTTGCAAGTCCCGGCTGCGAAATCGTGACAACAATTCTGCCAAAGGTTCTGCTGGTCTCGCTGGGCGGCACCATCACCATGACCCGCCAGGCGGAAGGCGGCATCGTGCCGACCCTGACCGCAGCGGATCTTGTGCAATCCGTCCCCTGCCTCGACAAGGTCGCGCAGATCGAGACGATTTCGCCGCTGCGCAAGCCCGGCGCGTCGCTGACGCTCGATGATTTGATCGATCTTGCACAGATGCTGCGCGAGCGGCTTGCCGGCGATACCGACGGCGCGGTCGTCATTCAAGGCACCGACACCATCGAGGAAACCGCTTTCGTGCTCGATTGTCTGCTCGACGGCTCAAAGCCGGTCGTCGTCACCGGCGCGATGCGAGGGCCTGAGGCAGCGGGCGCCGATGGTCCGGCCAATCTGCTGGCGGCGGTCATCGTTGCAGCCTCCGGTGCTTCACGCGATCGCGGCACGCTGGTCGTGCTCAACGATGAAATTCACGCCGCGCGTTTTGTGCAGAAGTCCCACACCGCGCTGCCGTCCGCGTTTCGCTCGCCGCTCGGCGGCACTGTCGGGCTGGTGATCGAGGGAGCCGCCGCGTTTCATGGCCGCACAACGCGCGGCCATCATGTGGCAGGACCGCTGGCGAAAACGGACGCGCCGGTTGCTCTTATTAAGATGGCGCTCGGCGAGGATGACCGTCTTCTCAGAGCGCTTCCATCGCTCGGCTATGTCGGCGCCGTGGTTGAGGGCATGGGCGTCGGCCACGTGCCGGCCTGCGTGGTTGACGCGATCTCGGCACTGGCGAAGACAATGCCTGTGGTTCTCGCCTCGCGGATCGATACCGGACCTGTGTTTTCACAAACCTACGCTTTCCCCGGATCGGAGATCGATCTCATCGGGCACGGGCTTATTTCGGCCCGGTCGTTGAGCGGATTGAAAGCAAGATTGCTGCTGATCCTGCTGCTTCATGCGGGGCGCGATCGCGATGCCATTGCCGACGTGTTTGCACGGATCGCATAAACGCGATGCACTCCTTATTCGATTTCGGCCGGCTTGGCGGGCCGCGCATCCGCGCGCATCGCAAAATCCACCAGCCGGTCCGGCGTGATCGCGCGGCCGATCGGACCGAGATGAGCGTAGAGACCGACGCTGTAGCGCGAATGCGGATGTTTTGCCCTCGCGGCCTTGAGAATGGTGCGCGCGACATGTTCGGGCGTCATCACGCCGAAGCGGCCGGGCCGCAGGAATTCACGCATCTTGCGCACCAGATCGATCTTGAAGGCGCTATAAGGACTCTGCGCGCCGGTATCGGGAATCAATTTCAGCAGCGTCGCCTCGAAATGCGTCGCAATCGGTCCGGGCAGGATGTTCACCACATCGATGCCGAAAGGCTCGACTTCGGGCCGCAGCGCATCCGCCAGCGCCTCAAGCGCGAATTTTGTGGCGTGATACGCGCCGCCGCCGGGAATGGAGACACGCCCCGCCACCGAACTGACAGTGATGATGCGTCCGCAGCCGGCTCGCCGCATCGCCGGCAAAACGAGCTGCGACAGCCGCAAGCCGCCGAACACGTTGGTCTCGAACTGGCGGCGGATGGCGTCGAGCGAAATTTCCTCAAGCGGTCCGTATTGGCCGTAGCCTGCATTGTTGACCAGGACGCCGACTTCGCCGAATTCATCCTCGATCGATCGAACCGCCGCGAGCCGCGAGGTCTCATCGGCAACATCCAGCGCCAGCACGCGGCAACCCGCGGCGCGCAGCGGCTCCAGTTGCGCGGGATCCCGGGCACTTGCGAATGTCGTAAAACCGGCGGCGCGAAACATCAGCGCCGCCGCGCGGCCGACCCCGCTGGAACAGCCGGTGATCAGAACCGGTGCAAGATCGTTCGGCTTTGGCATGAGGTTCCGCCCTCGAAGCGGCAATTCCGCGAACAATCGCTGCTGTCATGATACGTGCGCCTGCAAACACCGCAAAGGGCACAGGACGCGGGCGAAATACAAACGCATCGCATTTGTGAATGGCTCGGCCCCCGCCCGCTCTTGCATTGCATCGCTATCCGGGGACAATCGCGCGCATGAAAGTACCTTTCCATCTCCTCGCCGCCGCTGCGTGCGGCATCGCGATACTCGACATGCTCCATGCGGCGGTACCGGCTTACGCGCAGGAGGTCATGCCGCGCAGGCCCTTCACCACGACGCTGTCGAACAACACGCCGCTGGCATTCGGTATGGATGCCGACACCGCATCGCGCGCGCTCGGCCTGCCGCTGACCTATGTCAGCGGCAGGCCCGGCGATGAACTCTTCATGGTGGTGCAAGGCGTCAACGGCGACGGATTCATGTGGCGCGCGGACCCGCTGTATCTGCAGTTTCGCCGCGGACGCCTGACCGGCTGGAAAGGCGAGTGGTCGCGCCAATGGATGTGGCGATCGCCATTCGGCTAATTTTTTAAAACCAGCGCTCGCTGACCTGCACGGTATCGCCCGGACGCAGCAGCGTGCCCATAGGTACGCTCACACGCGAAGCACCATTGGCATCGGTGCGGGTGATGGTCACTGTTGTACGGAACGCGCGCGGCGAAAATCCGCCGGCGATGGCGACTGCGCTTTCCACCGTCATGTTCGGCACAAACGGATATTGGCCGGGCGCGGTGACTTCGCCGAGAATGAAGAACGGACGGTACGAATCGACCTCGACCGCAACATAAGGCTCGCGCAGATAGCCCTTCTTCAGCCGTGCGGTAATCACGGCGGCGAGTTCAGGCGGCGATAATCCCCGCGCCATCACCGCGCCGATCAGCGGCATGGTGATCGCGCCACCCGCGCTCACGGCGTAAGTGTTGGTGAGACCCTCCTGACCGAACACCACGACGCGCAATTTGTCGCCGGCATCCAGACGGTAGGGGCCGTCATTGGTGGCGTAGCTATAAGCGACCGGGCCGGCCAGGTTTGGCGTGATGTTATAGGCGAGGGAATCCAGATCACCCCCGCCGGGCGCCACGGTAGCATTGGGAAGGACCGGCGTGCGTACGCAGCCTGACACCGCAAGCGCAATCAACAAGGTAGCGATCAGCGATGTTCGAGACGCGCGCACCAAACGCTCCGGGCCTGCCTCCAAAAAAGAGACAGACCCGGTTTGCAGCATTTATGGTTAACAAAGGGTATCCGGCGCCCGGACAGGGATAAAATCAGGCGGTTACGCCGACCCCGATCGGGCACGACACCCCGGTGCCGCCGAGGCCACAATAACCGCCGGGATTTTTCGCCAGATATTGCTGGTGATAGTCCTCGGCGTAATAGAAGTCCTTGAGCGGCGCGATCTCGGTGGTGATCGCGCCATACCCCTTGGCGGCCAGTGCCTTCGTATAATCCGCCTCGGACGCCAGCGCCGCCTTCAACTGCGTATCGCTGGTGGTGTAGATCGCCGAGCGATATTGCGTGCCGATGTCGTTGCCCTGGCGCATGCCCTGGGTCGGATCGTGATTTTCCCAGAACACCTTCAGAAGCTGCTCAAAGGAGACCTTCTTCGGATCGAACGCGACGAACACCACTTCGGTGTGGCCGGTGCGGCCCGAACATGTCTCTTCATAAGTGGGGTTCGGCGTCAGGCCACCGGCATAGCCGACCGCGGTGACATAAACACCCTCGCCCAGCTCCCAGAATTTGCGTTCCGCGCCCCAGAAACAGCCAAGCGCAAACACGGCCGTTTCAATCCCTTCAGGAAAGGGCGGCTTGAGGTTGTGGCCGTTGACGAAATGAGTCCGGGCGGTCGGAATCGGCGCGGAGCGGCCCGGCAAGGCGTCGGCTGCGTTCGGGATGGCGAGCGGCTTACGAGCAAATAACATCGGCGACCTCCATGACTTTGAAGAAGATTTTGAAGAGACCTTGAACAGCCTGTGTAGACGGCGCGCGCGAGACCGGCAAAACCGGTCTCCACGTTACGGATAGCGCTGCTGCGAGTGATATAGGTATTTACGCCGGAAATGTCAGAACGTTACGCGGCCCCTGGTGGTCCGATCTAACATTCGCTCCACTAGTCGCGGCCGTAACCGATCAGCGGCTTGGCGGGGCGAAACAGCAAAAGAAGAAGAATGCCCGTCACTCCAAGCACCGCCCAGGCCGGCTGATTGAGAATGACCTTCACCACGTTGTTCCATAGCAACGCGGACGCGCCCTCAACCATCTGCTGAAACGAGCGCTGGCTGGCCTGATTGATATCGTTCCAGAAATCGCCAAGCTTGGTGAGGCGCAAGGTCTGGTCGGCGATCGAGCGGGCTCCGTCATAGACCAGGAAAATGAAAGCTCCGGCGAGCAGCAGCAAGCCGATCAGCCGGAAAAAACCACGGATCATAAATCACCCTTTAATGTTGCAGCCGCAATAGCCCCCAAACCGCCAGAATTCAACCGGAATGGGCCGTTTCCACGCTCTTTAAGCCCTCCGTCGCGCCCGGAAGTCGTTGACGGTCCAGACCGGCCTCTTTATAAGAACCCCAACTGGCGGCGGGAAATCCGGCCGCCGCTGTTCTTTGAGACCTCGATTTCGGAACATTCGTCCGTCATTTCGATACTCAGGGAATGCCAATCACCCAAGCATCGGCCGCAGCGGTCGATCACGATCAGTCCGGCGAGCCGAAACGGCGACGCCGCTGAAGGACCGAGAGCACATGGCCAATACCACTTCCGCCAAAAAGGCGACGCGCAAGATTGCCCGCCGCACCCTCGTCAACAAGTCCCGCCGCACCCAGATGCGCGGCGCGGTTCGCACCGTCGAGGACGCGATCAAGAAGGGCGACCGCAAGGCCGCGCTCGAGGCGTTCAAGACCGCCGAGCCGGAATTGATGCAGGCAGCGCAGCGCAACATCATTCACAAGAACAACGCCAGCCGAAAAGTGTCGCGTCTCGCGCACCAGATCGCCAAACTCGCGAAATAATTTCGCGGCTTTGACGATTGAAGGCACGGAAACTTCGAAAACGACAAGCCCGGCATCCGCCGGGCTTTTCTTTTGACCGATCGTTTCGATTTTTGTGACGCGACTGAGTTCCATCTGCCACGCCCACACCACATTTCATGCACGAAAGGCGCGAGGCAAAGGAGATTTGCCTCTCCATTGGATGCGCGGCGTCCTGCATCGCGACCGCTGCCTCGTCAACGGGATTCAAGCGCGGCGCAGCACATGCTCAACGAGCATTTCAAAAGCTACCCTGTTTTGACGATCACGAAAAAACGCGCATCGCTAATCACTTATCGGCATAGCGGCGAGCAGCGCTTGCAAAATGCTTTTGCGCCCTGACCGAACGTAAACAATTTATGAATTTATTTTATGCGGCGTCGAGATTTGTGACACTTGCAACACACTTCGAATCTGCGCGCAGATTCAAAACCTTGCCACTTGGAAGGGAAACACACGCTGCGCTGCGTGTGCCGCCAAGTTAAAAATCCGGCACTCACCGCAAAATCAAATGCGTTGCGGAGAATTCGCCCTCGTGTATTTCTTAAAGCCGTCGCGACGCTCGTGGCTTGCCGGATCAGAATGACCAGCAAAACCGGGCAAAATGTGCAGATCGGCGACGGTGTGTACGTTAGCGATGCTTTCCAAGCGATGATGAATTCGCTCTCACGCGATTTGTGAGAACGGCTTTCTGTGTCGAAATTTCTCTGAAGCCGGCATCCTTGCGATGCCGGGCAACAAACGAGAAACGCGCAGGGAACCGGAAATTCGTCAGCCGCCGAAAGCGCTGGACGATGCAGGTTGGACGGGCGAGATCGAGACAGGCGACGCGGACCGGACGGATTACAGCCCGGATCACGCAAAAAGATTTTGAAGCAGACCAAGCGACATCAACTTGCCGCGTCATTGCGTGCGGCGAGAGGGGGAGTTCTATGTCTATCAATCAGGAAACAAACCGTATTCCGGCACTGGTTTCATTTTTCGGCATGTCTTCGAATGTGATGTCTTCGGAAACGATGACTCCGGACATGATGACTCCAGACATGATCCTGTCCGTCGTCCTGTCTGGGACACGCCTCTCCTGCGAGTCCAATCGCGATTTATATCCCCCAAGTAAGTTCCCGAGTACGTATTCAAGTACTCACTAGCGACGCGCGTTTTCCTTCTCCTTCACAGCAGCGACGGTTCGCGGCGACGGCGCCGAACGAGAACCTGTCGGTGCGGACTTTTTGTCCGCGCTCGTCTGCCGTGAATGCGGGTTCGAGGACACAGCGGGCGCAAATCCACCGGCAATCAACTCAAAACAGAAACTCAACCAGAAAAGAACAAACCATCATGGCAATCACTGAAGGCGTGGAACAAGATCGCTGGACACGGGTAAAGGGACGTCTGCGCTCGAGTGTCGGCGAGGATGTCTATTCGAGCTGGTTCGCACGCATGGATCTGGAGCGCGTGCAAGATGAGAGCGTGCATCTGTCGGTGCCGACGCGCTTCCTGAAAAGCTGGATCCAGACCCATTATGCCGAGCGCGTGCTGACCTGCTGGCAGGCCGAACTGCCGGACGTGCATCGCATCGACCTGACGGTGCGCACTCCGATGCGCTGCGCTGCGCCGGTCAAGGAGACCAAGGCGCCGGAAGAACGGCTGAACGAGCGCAGCGATCGCGGCGCGCCCGAGCTGCGCGCGGTCGCGACGGTCCCGGTGTCCGCCAACCATGAGGCGCTCGGCGGCTCGCCGCTCGATCCGCGCCTGACATTCGGAAGCTTCATCGGCGGCCGGTCCAACACGCTGGCCCTTGCAGCCGCGCGCCAGGTCGCCGAAGGCCGCCGCGGCGATCCGGTGATGTTCAACCCGCTCTACATCCACGCCGGCGTAGGCCTCGGCAAAACCCATCTGTTGCAGGCCGTCACATGGGCGGGCAATTCGGGCGTCGAGCGCAAGGTGCTGTATCTGACTGCCGAGAAATTCATGTACGGCTTCGTCGCGGCGCTGAAGACGCAGACGGCGCTCGCCTTCAAGGAGGCGCTGCGCGGCATCGACGTGCTGGTGATCGACGATCTGCAATTCCTGCAGGGTAAATCGACACAGGCCGAGTTCTGCCACACCCTCAACGCACTGATTGACGCAGGCCGTCAGGTTGTGATCGCTGCTGACCGTCCTCCGTCCGACCTTGAAGCCCTCGACGAACGCGTACGTTCGCGTCTGGCCGGTGGCCTTGTGGTCGAGATGGGCTCGCTCGGCGAGGAACTGCGGCTTGAGATTCTCAAATCGCGCGTCTCCGCCGCAAAGGTGCATCACGCCAGCTTCGACGTACCGCTGCCGGTGCTGGAATATCTCGCCAAGGCCATCACCCATAACGGCCGCGATCTTGAAGGTGCGATCAACCGCCTGCTCGCGCATTCCAAACTGAATGCGCAGCCGGTGACGCTGGAAATGGCCGAACGCGAAGTGCGCGATTTGGTGCGTCCGCAGGAGCCTCGCCGCGTCAAGATCGAGGACATCCAGCGCGTCGTCGCCCGGCAGTACAATGTCAGCCGCTCGGATTTATTGTCCTCGCGCCGCACCGCCAATGTGGTGCGCCCGCGCCAGGTCGCGATGTATCTGGCCAAGACCCTGACGCTACGTTCATTGCCGGAAATCGGACGCCGGTTCGGCGGCCGCGACCACACCACGGTGCTGCATGCGGTTCGCAAGATCGAGGCGCTGGTTTCCAAGGACATCGCACTGTCCGACGAGGTCGAACTTCTGAAGCGCCAGCTTCAGGAGAACATTTGAAGCGCCAGCTTCAGGAATAGGCGGGAAACCGCGCGAAACTGCGAAAGGGCGGCGATCCCGCCCCTTGCGAAACCCCGCCATCCGCGTCACTTTACCCGCCCCGCGCTCAACCCGGACCCTGATCCGGTTTGAGCGCGGTGTCATCTGCCGCGGCGCCTTCCGGCTGCCCGGCATCAAGCACGTATTTCCGCAAAAAGGTGGGCCGGGCCACGGGTTTGCGACCGGAATACGCGCGATAAAAATGGTTTGGGATCGGGCGGAAGTGTCATGAAAGTTACCGTCGAGCGCGCGCAGCTCTTGAAATCCTTGGGTCACGTCCACCGCGTCGTCGAACGCCGCAACACCATTCCGATATTGGGCAACGTACTGATCCGCGCCGAAAAAGCGCGCCTCAGCCTCAAGGCCACCGACCTCGATCTCGAAGTGACTGAGACGTTGCCCGCCGAGGTTGCCACCAGTGGCTCGACCACCGTGCCCGCTCACATGTTCTACGACATCGTGCGCAAATTGCCCGATGGCTCGCAGATCGTTCTGGAAGGCGACGGCGATCGCTCGGTGCTGGCAATTCGCGCCGGACGCTCGCGCTTTACGCTGCAGACACTGCCGGAAAGCGATTTCCCCGATCTCGCCGCCGGCGACATGACCCATTCCTTCACGCTGGCCGCCGCCGACATCAAACGGCTGATCGACCGCACGCAGTTTGCGATCTCCACCGAAGAGACGCGCTATTATCTCAACGGCATTTATCTTCACAGCGCGGGCACCGCCAAGGCGGCGACGCTGCGCGCGGTCGCGACCGACGGCCATCGTCTTGCACAGTTCGATCTGCCGCTGCCGAAAACCGCCGCCGGCATGCCGGGCGTGATCGTGCCGCGCAAGACCGTCGGCGAAGTGCAGCGCCTGATCGAAGACACCGAGGGCGAAGTCGGCATCGAGCTGTCGCAGGGCAAGATCCGTTTCACCATCGCCAATGTGGTGCTGACCTCGAAGCTGATCGACGGAACGTTCCCGGACTATGGCCGCGTCATTCCGCAGAACAACGACAAGGAACTGATCGTCGACAAGAAGGATTTCGAAGCGGCGGTGGACCGCGTCTCGACGATTTCAAGTGAACGCGGCCGTGCGGTGAAGCTCGCGCTGTCCGCCGGAAAACTGATTTTGTCGGTGACCAACCCGGATTCCGGCAGCGCAACCGAAGAACTCGAGGTCGAGTACGCCGCCGATCCGCTCGATATCGGTTTCAATTCACGCTATTTGCTCGACATCGCCGCCCAGATCGAGGGCGAGGTCGCGGTCTTGAGGCTGGCGGATCCCGGCTCTCCGACGCTGGTGCAGGACAAGAATACCAAAAACGCGCTCTACGTCCTGATGCCGATGCGGGTGTAGCAAGGCCGCATTCTGCGGTAAGACGCTCGCCATGACCGTCTCCCGCATCTTGCGCCTCAGCCTCACGCATTTCCGCAATTACCGCGCGGCGTCACTGCATGCGTCAGGCGATCTCGTGGTGCTGGTCGGGCCGAACGGCGCCGGCAAGACCAACTGTCTTGAAGCCATTTCATTTCTGTCGCCCGGACGCGGACTGCGCCGCGCCACGCTGGAAGATGTCGCCGACATTCAGGGCGATGGCTCGTGGGCGGTCTCCGCCGAAGTTGAAGGCGAAGGCGGTCTCGCCACGCTCGGCACCGGCATCGATGCTCCAGCCGCCGAGGGCGCCGCATCGAGCCGCCGCGCGCGGATCGACCGCGAACCGGTGTCATCGCCCACAGCCTTCGGCGATCATCTGCGCATGGTGTGGCTGACGCCGGCGATGGACGGGCTGTTTCTGGGGCCGGCGTCCGAGCGGCGTCGTTTTTTCGACCGGCTCGTGCTGGCGATCGACAAGGAGCACTCCAGCCGTGTCTCTGCACTGGAGCGTTCGCTGCGTTCGCGCAATCGTCTTTTGGAAGACCGCAATTTCGACCAGCACTGGTGCGACGCCATCGAGCGCGAGACCGCCGAGCTTGCGGTGGCGGTCGCCGCGCAGCGCGGGCATACCTTGCAGCGCCTTGCGGCGGCACTGTCGGCGCGCGGCGCGGCCTCGGCGTTTCCATCGGCGGAGATTTCGCTCGACGGCTGGATGGAAAACGCGCTGACACGCGAAACCGCCACCGCGGTGGAGGATCGCTATCGCGACATCCTGCGCGAGAGTCGGGTCAAGGACGCCGCCGCCGGCCGCACCTTGAACGGCCCGCATCTCACCGACCTCGATGTGGTCTATGCGCCGAAAAACATGCCGGCGCGCGACGCCTCGACCGGCGAGCAGAAGGCGCTGCTGATCGGCCTTGTGCTGGCGCATGCGGGTCTGGTTGCGGAGATGACCGGCATCACGCCGTTGCTGCTGCTCGATGAAGTCGTCGCCCATCTCGATCCGAACCGCCGCGGCGCGCTGTTCGATGAACTGGGCAGGCTCGGCGCGCAGGTCTGGATGACCGGCGCGGATCCAGCCGCCTTCACCGGCATCAACGGACGAGCCGATGTTTTCGACGTCGATGGCGGCCAGATCGCGCGGCGCAAATAGGCGTTTTTCACCGTCGCCGGGACGCTAAAAACGCGCCCTCCGAACACTTCGAATCGCGGTTTTCCACAGGGGCTGAAAAGCCCGTTCGCGGCCTTGAAAAACAGTCTAAAAATCCTATCTATTCAATAGTTTGATAGGCCTCACTTTGTTCTAGGCGCGGCCACAAATCCATGTCACAAATTGACAAACGAGGGCGCATTTTTTGCGGCCCGATTCGATCGGTCCGCGACCCGTCCCTGATCCAGCTTTTTGATCCACCTTGAAGGTTCCCCATGACTGAACCAGCCCGGCAGCCCAGCGCCGAATCCGCGCCCTCTTCGGGCGTGGAATACGGTGCGGAATCGATCCGGGTGCTCAAAGGCCTCGATGCCGTCCGCAAGCGTCCGGGCATGTATATCGGCGACACCGATGACGGCTCGGGCCTGCATCACATGGTCTACGAGGTCGTCGACAACGCCATCGACGAAGCGCTGGCCGGTCACGCCACGCGCGTCGAAGTCGTACTCAATCCCGATAATTCCGTCACCGTGCGTGACGACGGGCGCGGCATTCCGGTCGACATCCACAAGGGCGAAGGCATCTCCGCGGCCGAGGTCATCATGACCCAGCTCCACGCCGGCGGAAAGTTCGACCAGAATTCCTACAAGGTCTCCGGCGGCCTGCACGGCGTCGGCGTCTCGGTCGTCAACGCGCTCTCCAGCAAGCTGGAACTGCGCGTCTGGCGCGATGGCAAGGAACACTACATTCAGTTCAAGCATGGCGATGCGGTCGAGCCGCTCAAGGCCGTCGGCGATGCCAACGGCAAGCGCGGCACCGAAGTCACCTTTCTGGCCTCGACAGACACCTTCACCAATGTCGAATATGATTTCGCCACGCTCGAGCATCGGCTACGCGAGCTCGCCTTCCTGAATTCCGGCGTCAACATCCTTTTGTCCGACATGCGCCACGCGGTCGAACAGCGCGAGGAGATGCGTTACGACGGCGGCGTCGAGGAATTCGTCAAATATCTCGACCGCAACAAGAAGCCGATGGTGCCCGCACCGATCATGGTGCGCGCCGAGCACAACGGCCTCGGCGTCGAGGCGGCGCTGTGGTGGAACGACAGCTATCATGAAAATGTCCTGTGCTTCACCAACAACATTCCCCAGCGCGACGGTGGCACTCATCTGGCCGGTTTCCGTGGCGCGCTGACGCGGCAGGTGACGAGTTACGCCGAGGCGATGGCGAAAAAGGAAAAGATCTCGCTGACCGGCGACGATTGCCGCGAAGGCCTCACCGCCGTTTTGTCGGTGAAAGTACCGGATCCGAAATTTTCTTCGCAGACCAAGGACAAGCTGGTTTCGTCCGAGGTGCGCCCCGTGGTCGAGAACGTGCTCAACGCGGCGCTGGCGGCCTGGTTCGAGGAACATCCCTCCGAAGCCAAAACCATCGTCGGCAAGGTGATCGAAGCCGCTTCTGCGCGTGAAGCCGCACGCAAGGCGCGCGATCTCACCCGGCGCAAGGGCGCACTCGACGTCGCCTCGCTGCCCGGCAAACTCGCCGACTGCCAGGAGCGCGATCCAGCCAAATCCGAACTCTTCATTGTCGAGGGTGATTCCGCAGGCGGTTCCGCCAAGCAGGGCCGCAACCGCGAGTTTCAGGCGGTATTGCCGCTGCGCGGCAAAATTCTCAACGTCGAGCGCGCGCGCTTCGACAAGATGCTGGGGTCCGAGCAAGTCGGCACACTGATCACCGCGCTCGGCACCGGCATCGGCCGCGACGATTTCGACCTCGCCAAGCTGCGCTACCACAAGATCATCATCATGACCGACGCCGACGTCGACGGCGCGCATATCCGCACGCTGCTGCTGACGTTTTTCTTCCGCCAGATGCCGTCGCTGATCGAAGGCGGCTTCCTCTATATCGCGCAGCCGCCGCTGTTCAAGGTGACGCGCGGCAAGTCCGAGCAGTACCTCAAGGACGAGCGCGCGATGGAAGACTACCTGATCGAGACCGGCCTCGACGACTGCGTTCTCAAGCTTTCATCGGGCGAGGAACGCCGCGGCCGCGACCTGCAGACGCTGGTCGATGACGCGCGTGTCGTTCGCGGCATCCTGATGAACATGCACAGCCGCTACAATCGCAGCGTCGTGGAACAGGCCGCGATCGCCGGCGTGCTGAGCCCGCACGTGGTCGGCAACATCGACACCGCCAACGCCGCGGCCGATTACATCGCCAAGCGCCTCGACGCGCTGGCCGACGAGGTCGAGCGCGGCTGGATCGGCAGCTTCAAGGAAGGCGAGGGCTATTTCTTCGAGCGCACAGTGCGCGGCGTGAAAGACGTCGCGATGATCGACGACGCCCTGCTCGGCTCCGCCGAAGCGCGCAAGCTCGACGAATATGCCGCACGCCTGCAGGAAGCCTATCCGCGCAGCGCGATGCTTCGCCGCAAGGATACCGAGACCGCGATCCACGGCCCGGTCAGCCTGTTCGAGGCGATCACCGATGCCGGCCGCAAGGGCGTGGCGTATCAGCGCTACAAAGGCCTCGGCGAAATGAACCCGAACCAGCTCTGGGAAACCACGCTCGACGTCAACGCCCGCTCGCTGCTGCAGGTCAAGGTCAAGGAAGTCGACGCCGCCGACGACATCTTCACCAAGCTGATGGGCGACATCGTCGAGCCGCGCCGCGAATTCATCCAGGACAATTCGCTCGATGCGAACGTGGATGTGTAACTCTTTCGAGGCCGCCTGACCGTCTTACATCAGGGCTTCATTTGCTCCAGCGCCTGCTGCATCGGAGCCTTCGAGACATTTATGTATCCGGCGAACGGATGATCCATATCGACGATCAGGTTCATCGCCACCGCTATTGAAAATGCCGTGATCGCCATGGCCGCAATCACGGTGGCATTGGGCGGGGCAAATACGCCATAGCTGAGCAGCAGCACGCTCAGCCAGAAAATCATGACGATAAAAAACGGACGCGAGGTCCGGTTGCCCTGCTGGACAGCCAGTACCCGGCTGTTGTTCTTCAAATCGGCGACGAGACTCAGCGCTGCGTTCTGGGCGAACCGGTCCGCGTCGGATTGCGCGGAAAAGCCACGCAGCCGATTCTGGATCTCATCCAGCATCTGCACGGTACGGGAATGATCCGCGATGGTCCCTGTGCCCTCCGTCCAGGTCTGATCGATTTTCTCTTTCGTGAAAGCCCGCAGCAAATCCCGTATCGGCTTTGTCTCGGCGCCAAAATGCACCGCTTCGCGATCGAGTAAGATGAGACTTGTACTGAATTGCTCGATTTCCTTGTTGCCGGTATCGAGATTGCCCTTGGCACTCGCGATCAGCAATCCCAGCACCAGCGCCGCCAGAATGCCGACGGTGCTCATCGCCATCTGAACGGTTCTCTGCGTTGCGTCTGAATGATGGTCTTTCGGCAGGATCTTGCCGAGGAAAAGCCCGGCAATGCCGGACCCAAAGATGAAGGAAAAGGCGACAAGACCGATACCGGTGTACATGCGAGACTATCTCGAAGGCTTATATGAGGACCGCACGATCATAGGCTGACCGTTTGATGTCAAGACAACGGAGCGGCAACACTCCCCGAAAGGGATGGGTTGCGCCGTCCCGCCCGGTTCGTAAGATATGCTTGCGGCTGAGGCATAAACGGGCGTTTAAATAAACGAGGTGCGTCATGAGCTGGATGCCGTCCAACGATCCTATTCTCGGCGATGCGCCGTCCTGCGACGGACTCGAACTTGTCATCGTGCCGCGCACCCGCGATCTCGGCGACGGCTTTCAGGTTCGCCGCGCGCTGCCGCACGGCAAGCGGCAGATGGTCGGCCCTTTTATTTTCTTCGATCATTTCGGACCGATGCAGTTTCTTGCCGGCAAGGGCATGGACGTGCGCCCGCATCCGCATATCGGGCTTGCGACCGTGACCTATCTGTTTGACGGCAGCATCATGCACCGCGACAGCGAAGGCAACATTCAGGAGATCCAGCCCGGCGCGATGAACCTGATGACCGCCGGACGCGGCATCGCGCATTCGGAGCGCACGCCAGACGTTCAACGCGCCAACGGCCAGAGCATGCTCGGCCTGCAAAGCTGGATCGCGCTTCCTGTTGCGCGCGAGGAGATTACGCCCTCGTTCCAGCACTATGGCGCTTCGAGCTTGCCGGTCGTGCAGGACAAGGGTTTCAAGGCGCGCGTGATCGCAGGCTCGGCGTTTGGTGCATCCTCACCCGTGGACATGGTGTCGGAGTGGTTTTACGTCGAGGTCACTCTGGAGACCGGCATGAGCGCGCCGCTCGACACCGATCATGAGGAGCGCGCGGTCTATGTCGTCGATGGCGAGATTGATGTCGCCGGCGACAAGTTCGAAGGCCCGCGGCTTCTGATTTTCCGCCCCGGCGACCGCATCACCATCAAGGCGGTCACGCCGGTGCGCATGATGTTTCTGGGCGGCACCGCACTTGAAGGGCCGCGCTATATTTGGTGGAATTTCGTGTCCTCGAGCCGCGAGCGGATCGAACAAGCCAAAGAGGACTGGAAAACCGGCCGTTTCGCCCATGTGCCGAACGAGCATGAGTTCATACCGTTGCCCGAATGATGGGTTTGTTTGCTGCAAGCCGATGTTGCCGATTGAAGCTGGGAGACCGCGATGCCGACACTGGGATTTGACCGCGCGCCGGAATTCCTGAGCAACCTGCTCGGCACGCTCACCGAACGCGGGCGGCATCTCCTGCGTGGGCTGACGCAAAACTCCGCGCCCCACGCGCTGAGCGAAGACGAACTGATCGAGCTTGGCGAAACTCTTTTGTCACGTCGCGGCGAAGCCACCGGCGTGGCGCTGGCGCAGACATTGCTCGCCGGCTATGCCGCCGCCTCGCCGCCTGAGCGGCTGGCGTTCCTCAAGGCTCTCGCCGATCTGTTCGGCCCGGATCAGCAGATCATCGAACAGGCGATGGAGAAAGTCCGCACGGACGGCTTCAGTCCTGCGGCCGTCAGCGCGCTTCACAACGCCGCCGAGCCACGCCGTCAGGAATTGATCCGGCGATTGAACCTTGCACCCGGCGGCACAGCGGCGCTGGTGCGCATGCGCGAGGCCTTGCTGGCGAACATGGCCGAGCATCCGCAATTGCAGCCGGTCGACAGCGATTTCATGCATCTGTTCGCGTCATGGTTCAATCGCGGCTTCCTGGTGCTGCACCGGATCGACTGGACCACGCCGGCCAACATTCTGGAAAAGATCATCCGCTACGAGGCGGTGCATGCGATCCGGAACTGGGACGATCTGCGGGGCCGTCTCGCTCCCAGCGACCGGCGCTGCTACGGCTTCTTTCATCCGCAGCTTGTGGATGAGCCGCTGATCTTCGTCGAGGTCGCGCTGACGCGCGACACACCATCCAGTATCGCGCCGCTGCTGGAAGATCATCGCCCGCCGATCGCCGCGGCGCAGACCACCACCGCTGTGTTCTATTCGATCTCGAATACCCAAAAGGGCCTTGGCGGAATTTCCTTCGGCAATTTCCTGATCAAGCAGGTGGTCGAGGATTTGAAGCGCGAATTGCCTAACCTGCACACCTTCGTCACGCTCTCGCCGGTGCCGGGTTTCGCCAGTTGGCTATCGCGCGAACGTACGTCGGATAATTCCGCGTTCCTCGATGCCTCCGACAAGCAGGCGCTGTCATTACTCGACGAGCCAAACTGGCCGCACGATCCAAACGTCGCCGAGCGCATACGCCCGGTTCTGCTCGCCGCAGCCACGCATTATTTCCTGGAAGCAAAAGACAAACGCGGACGGCAGATCGATCCGGTCGCGCGGTTTCATCTCGGCAACGGCGCGCGGCTGGAGCGGCTGAATTTCCTCGGCGACGTATCGGAGAAGGGCTTGCAGCAGTCGCACGGACTGATGGTGAATTACTGCTACGACCTCGACGAGATCGAGAGCAACCACGAAGCCTTCGCCGAGAAAGGCACGGTCGCGGCCTCGTCAGCCGTGCGCAAGCTGCTGCGCACGAAAGTCAGTTCGACCAATGCGGCTTGATAAAATTCCCCGAAAATAAAATGGCGTCGCGATCAATCGCCGACCGCCAAGAAATAAGCGCGGCCTCAGGCCGCGCCCGCCATATAGGCTTCGCGGCGACCAACCATGCGGTCAGCGGCGATTCTTGCCAGCTCCTTGGTGTCGGTCGCGCAGGTGCGGTATTCGAGATCCGGCAAATGCGCAGGCTCGCGCTTGGTGAA
>JAIERI010000092.1 GCA_019747015.1 Xanthobacteraceae bacterium | reverse complement strand
TCCATCTATTCATGGCGCGGCGCAAATTTTGAAAACATCCTCCAATTTCCGAAACGCCATCCCGATGCGCGCGTCTACGTCCTGCACCGCGATGCCCTGCTGCTCAAACACGATACCGGCGGATCGCGTGCGCTTCTTGCGTTTGCGGAGGCGCGTGCGCTTGGCGCCAGTGAACCGCCGTTCTTTCTCGGACTCCGTCATGGCGCGGCCGTTTTCGGCATGGGCCTGAGTGCGGTGGCGGCCGATCACATCGCAGAGCATCGCGATGTCACGCTCGAGAATCTGCGGATGCTGGCGGCCACCGGCGCCATCGCAGAAAATCAGTTGTCGGCGGTTGCAATGGCCAAATCGCTGGCCGGCTGGCACCAGCGCCACGGCTTTTGCGCCAATTGTGGCGCGCCCACCCTTGTCGTACAGGCGGGCTGGCGGCGCGATTGCCCCAGCTGCAAGGCCGAACATTTCCCCCGCACCGATCCGGTCGTGATCATGATGGTGACGATGGGCGAACGCTGCCTGCTTGGGCGTCAGCCGAATTTCCCGCCCATGATGTGGTCATGCCTTGCGGGCTTTGTCGAGGCGGCGGAGACCATCGAGGATGCGGTCCGCCGCGAGATTCTCGAGGAGTCCAACATCCGCTGCACCAACGTGAGCTATTATACCTCGCAGCCCTGGCCCTACCCGTCGTCGCTGATGATCGGCTGTACCGCGCGCGCCCTGAACGCCGACATCGTCGTCGAGACCAAGGAACTGGAAGATGCACGCTGGTTCGACAAGGCGGAAGTCGCGGCAATGCTGCGCGGCGCGCATCCGCAGGGCATTCTGGCTCCGCAGCCTGTCGCCATCGCGCATCATCTGATCGCGCGCTGGGTCGTCGGGCGGGACAGTGTAGATACCGTGTAGATTCGGGAACCTCGGCTGTTTTCGCCGATTATCACTGGCTAGACTGGACCCCCTGTAAGGGATGCCGTCATGAATTTCCATGGTAAGTCTTTGCCCGACCCATCGCGCATCCTGTGCATCGGCATGCCGGTGCGCGATCTGGTGTTTCGCGTTCACGAGATTCCCGCGCGCGGCAAGAAAATGCGCGCCACGCATTTCCGCGAATTCAGCGGCGGTAATGCGCTCAATGCCGCCATCGCCATCGCGCGTCTCGGCGGCCATGTACTCATGTCCGGTCCGATGGGCGACGCGCAGGAAAAAAGCAGCGCCACGATTTTCGACGATCTCGCCAGGGAAGGCATTGACGGCAGCGCCATGGTGCATATGCCGGGTCTGGTGACGCCGATCTCGAATATCATGATCGACCACACCGGCGAGCGCACCATCGTAACCTATCGCGATCCGGAACTGTGGAATGTGCAACTGCCCGACACCGACGAGCTGCTGCGCGATTGCGCCGCGCTGCTCACAGAAAGCCGCTGCGCGCCCTTCGTCACCGGCGTCTGCCGGGAGGCGCAGCGGCGCGGCATTCCCGTGATCCTCGATGCCGACCGCGCGATTGCTCTGGACGAGCGGATATTCCAGGCCTCCTCGCATATCGTGTTCTCGGCCGAGGCCCTGCACATCACCGCCGGCGACACCGACGACGTGGCGGCGCTGCGCAGGATCGCCGCTTTGACGCCGGGCTTTGTCGCCGTCACCAATGGTGCCGACGGCATGACCTGGCTGGATCAGGCGCACGAGCCGCGCCACATGGCGGCATTTCCGATCAAGGCGGTCGATACGCTCGGCGCGGGGGATGTGTTTCATGGCGCCTTCACGGTGGCTGTCGCTGAAAATCAGCCGCTGGAGCAGGCGATGCGCTTTTCGGCCGCAGCCGCGGGGCTGAAATGCAGCCGGTTCGGGGGCGCCTTCGGCGCGCCGCAACGTGCTGAAGTTGAAGCATTTTTGGACCAGAGCCCGGCGCTTCGCCTGGCCTGATCGTCTCATTCAGCAGAACGAAGCTTGATTGAGAAGATTTTTCTTTATATGAGGCTATGCAGCCTAATATTTAGAAGAAAGTTCTTTGTATGTCTGATCTCGCTCTGGCCACTCCCCTCGATACCAGCCCGCGCCGGCTCGATGCCATTGATCGCAAGATTTTGACAGTGCTTCAAGAAGACGCCTCCCTGTCGGTTGCCGAAATCGGCGACCGGGTCGGCCTGTCCTCGACGCCGTGCTGGAAACGCATCCAGCGCCTGGAGGCCGACGGCATCATCCTGCGCCGTGTCGCGCTGGTGGATCAGAACAAGATCGGGCTTGGCATCACCGTGTTCGTGTCGGTGGAGAGCGGCGATCATTCCGACGGCTGGCTGAAGAAATTCGCGGAGGCCGTGAGCGCGATGCCGGAAGTCATGGAGTTTTACCGCATGGCCGGCGACGTCGATTACATGCTGCGCGTCGTGGTCGCCGACATGCAGAGCTACGATGTGTTTTACAAGAAGCTCATCAGCGCCGTGGCGCTGAAGAATGTGACCTCGCGTTTCGCGATGGAGAAGATCAAATCGGTGACCGCACTGCCGGTACCGGCTGTGGCCGCGGCATAACGCGCGATCACTTCCGCTGCGCCGTTACTTTCGCTGAGCCATGTCGTCGGCGAATCCTTTAAGGAAAATCGCACGCCGCGCGGTCTCGCGATTCATGCAATTAGCGATCATCGGGTTCGCCATCGTGCCGTCGAAATAATCCTGATAGAAATTGCAAGTCGACGCGCGCGACAGCAGCCACATGCGCTGCATCTCGCGCAGCTTCTTCTGCTGCGCCGGCTCGAGTCCCTTCAGCAGCGCCTGAAACGACGTGTTGAGCACTTTGTCCCATTGCCGCTGTTCGCCGTCGAGGCATGCGATCACTTCGGAATCGCGCTTTGCGCCCTCGTCGGGACCGATGCAAGGACTGGACACCACACCGAGGCATACATCGGTGTTCGGCGACGCAAGGCAGGCTTCGACAGACTTCGCTTTAGCGGTTTGTGCTGGCGCAGCGCCCGCGCCTGCGCCAGCCAGCAGGATAGCAAGAATCGCAGCCGATAATTTCATGCCAGCCTCTGCTGCTCCAACCGGCGCTCAGATCTTCTGATTGTACTCGCCAACCTCGGGATGGGTCCGCAAGACACTGTCCATCGCCTCGAACATGTCGCGCATGCGCTTCTCCGACACCGGGCTTTCGACCACCACCACAAGCTCCGGCTTATTGCTTGATGCCCGCACCAGACCCCAGCTTCCGTCCTCGCAGGTCACGCGCACGCCGTTGACGGTGACAAGATCGCGGATCGGCTGGCCCGCAACCCTGGCCCCCTTCGCCTGCGCGGCCTCGAAATGTTTCACCACGCTGTCGACGATTCCGTATTTGGTCTCATCCGAACAATGCGGCGACATGGTCGGCGACGACCATGTCTTCGGCAGCGCGTTTTTCAGGTCAGACATTTTCTTGTCCCCCGCGCGATCGAGCATTTCGCAGATCGCGATCGCGGAGACGAGACCGTCGTCATAACCGCGGCCAACCGGCGCGTTGAAGAAAAAGTGGCCGGACTTCTCGAACCCCGCCAGCGCCTTCAACTCATTGGTCCGGCGCTTCATGTAGGAATGGCCGGTCTTCCAGTAGGTTGTATGCGCGCCCTGCTTTTGCAGCACCGGGTCCGTGACGAACAGACCGGTCGACTTCACGTCCACCACGAACTGCGCGTTCTTGTGGATCGCCGACATGTCGCGCGCCAGCATCACGCCGACCTTGTCGGCGAAGATTTCCTCGCCGGTGTCATCGACCACACCGCAGCGGTCGCCGTCGCCATCGAATCCGAGGCCGACATCGGCCTTGTGCTCAAGAACGGCGTCACGGATCGCGTGCAGCATTTCCATGTCTTCGGGATTCGGGTTGTATTTCGGAAAAGTATGATCCAGCTCTGTGTCGAGCGGAATCACTTCGCAACCGATCGCCTCCATCACCTTCGGCGCGAACGCGCCGGCCGTGCCGTTGCCGCAGGCGACGACCACCTTGAGCTTGCGCTTGATCTTCGGACGCTTGGTGAGATCGGCGATGTAGCGCGCCGGAAAATTTTCATGAAACTCATACGATCCCGCCGGTTTCAGCTTGAAATCCGCGTTCAGCACGATGTCCTTCAGCCGCGTCATCTCGTCAGGACCGAAGGTCAGCGGGCGGTTGGCACCCATTTTCACGCCGGTCCAGCCATTGTCGTTATGCGAGGCGGTGACCATGGCGACACACGGCACGTCGAGATCGAACTGCGCGAAATACGCCATCGGCGTCACCGCAAGGCCGATGTCATGCACCTTGCAGCCCGACGCCAGCAGACCCGAAATCAGTGCATATTTGATCGAGGCCGAATAGCTGCGGAAATCATGCGCGGTGACGATTTCCTGCTTCTGCCCAAGCTCGGCGATCAGCGTGCCGAGCCCCATGCCCAGCGCCTGAATGCCCATCAAGTTGATTTCCTTGCCGAACAGCCAGCGCGCATCGTATTCGCGAAAACCCGTGGCCTTCACCATCGGCTCGGATTCGTAGGCATAGGTGTTCGGCACCAGTTCGGGCTTCGGCTTGGGAAACATGCAATGGCCTCGTGAAGGGGAAATCGTGAAGTCCAGCAGCCATAAACAATGCTTTTGACTGTGGAAAGGCGGGAGGGTGTATTTAGACGCGAATTACGGCGGTTTGGCAGTCGCAGCCGGCAGGCTTAAAAGGAGACCATGACCGATCATCGCCTTCAATATCCTGCAACAGCGCGCAACCGCGACGTCATTCTTGATGTACTGCGCGGCGTGCTGCCGTCGTCGGGCTTGGTGCTTGAGATTGCCAGCGGCTCAGGCGAACATGTCGTGCATTTTGCAAACGCGCTTCCCGGTTTGACGTTCCAGCCATCCGATCCGGAATCCGACGCAATGCGCAGCGTGGAGGCGTGGGTGCAAGACAGCGGCGTGACCAATGTCCGCCCGCCCTTGCTGCTGGATGCCTCCGCCGCAACCTGGCCGGTGACATCGGCGGACGCGATCCTCTGCATCAACATGATTCACATCTCGTCGTGGCGCGCGAGCGAAGGCCTGATGCACGGCGCAGCGAAAATTCTTCGCGCGGGCGCGCCGCTTTATCTTTACGGGCCTTACCGGCGCACGGGAATTGTCACTGCGCCCAGCAATGAAGCGTTCGATGACAGCTTGAAGTCGCGCAATCCGGAATGGGGACTGCGCGAGCTGGACATGGTGACGGAGCTGGCAGGATCGGTGGGATTTTCAGGACCGCAGGTCATCGAGATGCCGGCGAACAATCTGAGTGTGGTCTTCCGGCGGGTGTGACGACAATCACCGGCTGTCGTACGCGGGCTCGACCCGCGTATCCATCTTGAGAAAATTTCTTTGAAGGATGGATTGCCGGGTCAAGCCCGGCAATGACGGATCAATACAATCTCGCTGTTACTGCTCGAGGACGAGCCTGCCGCCGCTGTACTCGAACCGCTTCAATCGCGACAGGAACGTCATGCCGAGCAGGTTCTGGCTGAGCACATTATCGGGCATCACCAGCGCATCGACATCACGCACCACCACGCCGCCGATATCGATGCTGGAGATGCGCGCGGGTGCCGCCTTGGCCGGACCGTTGGCTGTAGAAACATTGGTCGTGTAATCGCTGGAGAAGGGGCGAATGCCGATCCGCGCCGCATCCTTTTCGGTCAGCGCGATCACGGTGGCGCCGGTATCGACCAGAAATCCGATGTCGCGTCCGTCAACGCGCGCATCGGTCTGGAAATGTCCGCGGCTGTCGGGTGTGAGCGAAACCGTGCGAAGTCCGTTTTGCGGAGGCTGGATCGAGGCGAAGGCATTCATGGCATTCGCGCGCTCGACCGCTTTGGCCTGCGCACTCGATTCGGTCATCTTGTTCGCGACTTCAGCCATGAACGTGCCGAGCACGGCCAGAACCGCCGAAGCAATGAGGATCATACGCATGACGCCGACGCCCGCCTTTTAAAATCTTGGCCGATCACACCACACTGGACCGCAAGTTGATCCTAATTGGTGCGAAAGCGTGACGGTTTTCGATGAAAACGGTGAGCGAAGAGTTAATCAGCGACGTGGAAACGTCATGTTCCGCGCGGCTTGACGCGGCGGGTCGGCGGCGCGGATGCAGGATCTTCCGGCCAGGGGTGACGCGAATACCTTCCGCGCAAATCGGCTCGCACGGCGGCATATGAACCGCGCCAGAATCCCGGCAAATCGCGCGTCACCTGCACGGGGCGATGCGCGGGCGAGAGCAACTCCACCACCAGCGGGATTTTCCCTTTCGCGATCGACGGATGCACATTGAGGCCGAACATTTCCTGAAGCCGCACCGAAATCTTCGGGCCTTCCTCGGCTTCATAATCGATCGGCAATGCGGTGCCGGTCGGCGCCTCAAAATGCGTCGGCGCCTCGCGGTCGAGCCGCGCACGCAGCTCCCACGGCAACCGTGCCATCAAGGCATCGGACAGATCGCTGGCGGACAATTGCGACAGCAAGGTCTTGTCGAACAGCGCCGGCACCAGCCAGCTCTCCGCATCGGCCGCCAGCGCGGCATCCGACAGGTCGGGCCATTCGTCTGGCACAGCCGCGCGCAAGAACATCACACGGTCGCGCCATTGCTTGAGCGGCTTCGACCACGGCAAACGATCGAGCCCCGTGCTAACCAGACCTTGCGCGAAGATGCGCGCGGTGTCCGCTGACGGCGTGACCGGAAGCGTTTGTTCGGACAGTGTCAGCGCGTGAAGTCGTTTGCGGCGGCGGGCGCGCAGCGCCATTGCCGTCCTGTCGAACGTGATCTCGTCATCGACCGCGATGTGGTCGGCAAAGCGCGTTTCGATTTCGTCTTGTGTGATTGGGGCTGCGAGCAGAATACGGCCGCTGGCCGCCGTGCCAGTGAGTTCGGCGACCGCGATGTAGGGCTCCCGCGCCAGACTCGAGGCCATATCGACATTCGCGCCCCGTCCGTTGGCGAGTGTAAAGCTCGCCTTGCCGCGATTGCGCGCGATGCGATCGGGAAAGGCAAGCGCGAGGATCGAGCCGGTTGAAAGCCCCTCGCCATGAACCGCGCCGCCGTCTTTCACCTGCGCGATCCAGCGCTCCGCAAGCTGCCGCGCGCTTTGCGCGCGCTGGAAGCGGTCGCGGCGGAATTGATCCAGCCGCGTATCGAGATCGGCGCTGTCGCCGCCAAGTCCGCGCTCGGTGAGAATCGCCGCGATCATCGCCGCTTGTTCTCCCGCTCCGAGCCGATGCGAATTCACGATCATGCGCGCCAGACGCGGCGGCAGCGCCAGCGCGCGCAGGCTCTTTCCCTCCGCCGTGATGCGGCCTTCATCGTCGAGCGCGTCCAGCTCGCGCAGCAGCGCACGCGCCTCCAGCAGCGCCGGCGCAGGCGGCGGATCGAGAAACGCCAGCCGCGACGGATCTGTGATCCCCCACTCGGCAAGATCGAGCACCAGCGACGACAGATCGGCGCTGAGAATTTCCGGGCGTGTGTAGGCGTCGAACGACGCGGTCTGCGGCTCGTCCCATAGCCGGTAACACACGCCCGGTTCCGTGCGTCCGGCTCGGCCGCGGCGTTGATCGACCGCGGCGCGTGAGGCGCGGACCGTTTCCAGCCTGGTAAGACCGATGTCCGGCTCATAACGTGGCACCCGTGCCATGCCGGAATCCACGACGATCCGCACGCCCTCGATGGTGAGCGAAGTTTCGGCAATCGATGTCGCCAGCACGACCTTGCGCTGACCTTTGGGCGCCGGAGAAATCGCGCGGTCCTGCACGCTAGCATCGAGTGCTCCGAACAGCGGCACGATGTCGATGCCTGAGTCGCCGATGCGCTCGGCGAGAAAAGTCTGCGTGCGGCGGATTTCGGCGGCGCCCGGCAGGAATGCCAGCACCGAACCGGCGTCAGCGCGCAAGGCAGAGGCGACGGCATCCGCCATCTGGCGCTCGATCTGAACATCCGGCTTGCGGCCGAGGTAGCGGGTCTCGACAGGGAAAGCGCGCCCTTCACTCTCGACGACCGGGGCGTCGCCCAAGAGCTTCGCTACCCTCGCGCCGTCGAGCGTCGCCGACATCACCAGAATTCGCAAATCTTCGCGCAATCCTTGCTGCGCATCGCGTGCCAGCGCAAGACCGAGATCGGCGTCGAGCGAACGCTCATGGAATTCGTCGAACAGCACGGCGGCAACGCCGCTCAGTTCAGGATCGTCCAGAATCTGCCGTGCGAACATGCCTTCGGTGACGACCTCGATCCGCGTCCTGCGCGAAACCTTTGAACCAAACCGTACCCGATATCCGACAGTTTCGCCCGCCTTCTCGCCAAGCGTCTGCGCCATGCGGTCAGCCGCCGCGCGCGCGGCAATGCGGCGCGGCTCCAGCATGACGATCTTTTTGTCTTTCGCCCAGGATGTTTCGAGCAGCGCCAGCGGCACGCGCGTGGTCTTGCCGGCGCCCGGCGGCGCGACCAGCACGGCGGCATGATGACGCGCGAGTGTATTCGTCAATTCGCCGAGGACAGCGTCGATGGGGAGAGGGGTTGTGAATTTCATCGTGTTATCTGCGTCGTCCCCGCGAAGGCGGGGACCCATCGCTGCGGATGGTCATCGACATCATTGCAAGAGAAGCTAGACTTGAAAACATGGGTCCCCGCCTTCGCGGGGACGACACCAGAGGTCAGAGGCAAATATCTTCGGATGAACGCTGCCTAAATCTCGCCCCGCCCCACGCTTTCATAGATAAAGCCGAGGGCTTCCATATCCTCGCGGCGATAGATATTCCGCAGATCGACGATGACGGGTTTGGCCATCTCGCGTTTCAGGCGTTTGAGATCGAGCGCGCGGAACTGCACCCATTCGGTGACAATCACCAGCGCGTCGGCGTCCTTGGCGCAGGCATAGGCGTCGCCGCAATATTCGATGTCCGGCAATTCGTGCTTCGCCTGCTCCATGCCGACCGGATCGTAGGCGCGGACCTTCGCCCCAAGATCGAGCAGTCCCGTCACCAGCGGGATCGAGGGCGCCTCACGCATGTCATCAGTCTCGGGCTTGAAGGTGAGACCGAGCACGCCGACGGTCTTGCCGCGCAGACTGCCACCGACGGCGTTCGCGACCTTGCGCGCCATCGCGCGTTTGCGGTTGTCGTTGACGGCGAGCACCGCCTCGACGATGCGCAGCGGTACGTCATGATCGAGCGCGGTCTTCACCAGCGCGCGGGTGTCTTTCGGAAAACACGAGCCGCCGAAGCCCGGACCGGCGTTGAGAAACTTCGAGCCGATGCGGTTGTCAAGCCCGATGCCGCGCGCGACCTCCTGCACATCGGCGCCGACTTTTTCCGACAAATCCGCCATCTCATTGATGAAGGTGATCTTGGTTGCGAGGAAGGCATTCGCCGCATACTTGATGAGTTCGGCGGTGCGGCGCTCGGTGTACATGATCGGCGCCTGATTGAGATAAAGCGGCCGGTAGACTTCACCGAGAACCTTGCGCGCCCGTTCGTCATCGGTGCCGACCACGATACGGTCGGGATGCTTGAAATCGCGGATCGCCGCACCCTCGCGCAGGAATTCGGGATTGGAGGCGACAGCGAAATCTGCTTGCGGATTGGTTTCGCGGATGATGCGCTCAACCTCGTCGCCGGTGCCGACCGGCACGGTCGATTTGGTGACGACAACAGTGAAATCCTTCAGCGCGGCGGCAATGTCGCGCGCGGCGGCATGGACGTAGCTCAAATCAGCGTGACCGTCGCCACGCCGCGAGGGCGTGCCGACCGCGATGAACACCGCGTCCGCCTTGCCGACCGGACCGGCGATGTCGGTGGAAAAATCCAATCGTCCCGCCTTCACAGAGGTTTCGACAAGACGATCGAGGTCGGGTTCGAAAATCGGCATTTCGCCGCGCACCAGCGACGCGATCTTGCTGGCGTCGGTATCGACACAGGTCACGCGGTGGCCGAAATCCGCAAAACAGGCACCCGATACCAGCCCCACATAGCCCGTGCCGATCATGGCAATCCGCATCACGTAACCTGCTTTTTAAAGTTAACCGTCGTGGTCGGCGTCTTAGCGCGTTTTCCGAGGCCTTGGAAACCGGGTCGCGATGCGAAAACCGCAGATACCGGCATAACATTTGTATGAATAAACCCTACAGCAACCCATTTCTCGCAGGATGCGGCCAAACAGGACGGAAACGGAACATCATGACCATAAACGGCACATCCGGCACAGGCCTCGCGGGCGCATCCGAGCGCGTCGACTGGGTCGATTACGCCAAGGGCATCTGCATTGTTATGGTGGTGATGATGCATTCTACGCTGGGCGTGGAAGCGGCCGCCGGCAAACAGGGTTTCATGCATCTGGTGGTTGAGTTCGCGCGACCGTTCCGCATGCCGGATTTCTTCCTGATTTCGGGCCTGTTCCTCTCGCGCGTGATCGACCGCGACTGGCGCACTTACCTCGACCGCAAGGTCGTTCACTTTGCCTATTTCTATGTCCTGTGGGTCGCGATCCAGTTCGCCTTCAAGGCACCGAGCTTCGCCGCCGAGCAGGGCTGGACGCATGTCGGATATCTGTATCTGGAATCCTTCATCGAGCCGTTCGGCACGCTGTGGTTCATTTATCTGCTGCCGGTCTTTTTCGTCGTGACCAAAGCGAGCCGGCGCATTCCGGCCGCCGCGATCTGGTTCACCGCCGCCGCACTGGAAATGATGCACGTGTCGACCGGCTGGACTGTGATCGATGAGTTCGCCGCACGCTTTGTCTATTTCTATTCGGGCTATCTGTTCGCCGCGCGCGTGTTCGCGCTGGCTGAATGGGTGAGAAGCCATCCGCCTCTTGCGCTCGCCGGTCTTGCGATCTGGGCGATCATCGACGCCACACTGGTGTTCACGGACCTGAGCGTCATGCCAGGCTTCTCGCTGATGCTGGGGTTCGCCGGCGCCTGCGCCATCATCGCCATCGGCACGCTGCTGGCCCGGGCGCATCTGCTGGATGGCTTGCGCTATTGCGGCGAGCATTCGATCGCGATCTATCTCGCCTTCTTCCTGCCCATGGTGATCACGCGCGTTGTGCTGCTCAAGACCAGCATCATTTCCGATATCGGCATGATCTCGCTGATCGTCACCACAGCGGGTGTTCTCGGCGCTCTGCTTATGTGGTGGGGCGCGCGGCGCACCAAACTGAAATTCCTGTTCGAACGCCCGGACATGTTCTGGATCGCGCCGAAAAAGCCGCGCGCCGTGCTGCAACCGGCGGAATAGCCGCTCAGGCCAGGCGTTCAGGCTTCACACCATCCTTTAACTCCGCCACCCGCTCGCGGTAAGCCTGCGCGTCGCCGAAATCGGCGAAGCCCGCATAATGCGGATGCGGTCCGAGCACGCGGCGTGCGTGCTTGATCGGACACCAATACACCTCTGTGCGCGACGCCACCTCGCGAACGAACGCGATAGCCTGGTTAAAGTAGGAACAATAGGCGCAGTTGAATTTCTCGATGATGTTCAGATACGCCAGATGCTGGCGGTCGAACACCAGATAATCGCGGCGGCGCACCTGCGGAATACCATAGGCCGGAAAACAGACCGCCTGATAGATCATGACCATGATGTCCAGCACGATCATGGGTACGATCACCGAATAGATGATGGGCGCGGTCAGCACGATCAACGGCCTGGCTTCTGCGAGATAGCGCAGCGCGTTCGTCTTCATCGTGGTGTGGAGGCGACGCACCTCCTTTTCGAAAACGATGCGGCGGTTATGAACTTCATAACGCAGCGCTTCGCGCCGCCGCGTCAGTTCCGCCTCGATCTCGGCTTCGACCGCGCGCAGTTTCTCGAGTAGTCCGGCAAACTGCGCATCCATCGTCTTGTCCTTTTGTTGAAGGGGCCGGCCCGCCAGGAAGGCCATGGAAAACGCCCGTTTTCAATCGTTTCCGGGTAGCGTTCATATGGCGCGGGGTGATATTGCGTGGGTCCACTCCTATATGAGCGCCATGGCAAAACCCGAAGCGAAATCTTCCCCCAAGTCCGCTCCAAAAAGCGGCGACCATGTCTTTCTGGTCGACGGCTCGGGATACATTTTCCGTGCCTATCACGCGCTGCCGCCGCTGAACCGCAAGTCCGACGGACTGCAGGTCAACGCCGTGCTCGGTTTCTGCAACATGCTGTGGAAGCTGATGCGTGACATGCCGAAGGAAGACAGGCCGACGCATCTGGCTATCGTATTCGACAAATCCGAGAAAACCTTCCGCAACGATTTCTTTCCTGAGTACAAGGCGCATCGGCCGCCCGCGCCCGAGGATCTCATTCCGCAGTTCCCGCTGATCCGCGAAGCGGTCCGCGCGTTCGATCTGCCGTGCCTCGAGCAAATCGGCTTCGAAGCCGACGATCTGATCGCCACTTACGTGCGCGAAGCTTGTGAGCGCGGCGCGAGCGCGACCATCGTGTCGTCGGACAAGGATCTGATGCAACTGGTGAGCGATTGCGTCACCATGTACGACACCATGAAGGACCGCCGCCTCGGCATTCCCGAAGTAATCGAAAAATTCGGCGTGCCTCCGGAAAAGGTGGTCGAGGTGCAAGCGCTGGCGGGCGACTCGGTGGACAATGTACCGGGCGTTCCCGGTATCGGCATCAAGACCGCGGCGCAGCTCATCAATGAATATGGCGATCTCGAAACGCTGCTGAAGCGCGCTGGCGAGATCAAACAACCCAAACGCCGCGATGCGCTGATCGAGAACGCCGAGAAGGCGCGCATTTCACGCAAACTCGTGCTGCTCGACGACAGGGTGAAGCTGGACGTGCCGCTCAATGATCTGGCTGTCCATGAACCGGATTCACGCAAGCTGATCTCATTCCTCAAGGCGATGGAATTCTCGACACTGACTCGGCGTGTAGCTGAATACGCGCAGATCGATCCGGCCGACATCGAAGCCGATCAAAGGCTGAAAAGCGGGTTTCCGCGCAGCGGATCGGCAGAGGATTCTCCGGCAACGCCATCGCTCGGCGGCGAGCCGGATTCTCGGGCGAAGGGAACGGCCTCCGCAACGCCCGCTCCTGTCCCGAGCGCGGATGGAAACGCCGCAGGTCAACTGTCTCCCGTTGCCCTCGCGGCCGCGCGCGCCGCGGCCGCGTCGACGACGAAAATCGACCGCAGCAAATACGTCACCATCCGCTCGCTCGATGAACTGAACCGCTGGATCGCACGAGCCCACGATCTTGGCCATGTCGCGATCGACACAGAAACCAGCAGTCTCGATCCGATGCAGGCGGAGCTGTGCGGATTTTCGCTGGCGCTGACGCCCAATGAAGCCTGCTATGTGCCGCTGACACATCGCGAGGGCGGCGACGGTTCGGGATTATTCGCCGGCGGATTCGCGCCAGATCAGATCAAACCGGAGGAGGCCTGCGCGGCGCTGAAAGCGATGCTGCAAGACGACAGCATCCTGAAAATCGGGCAGAATCTGAAATTCGATGCGCTGGTGTTCGCGCAGCGCGGCATTCACATACGCGGCATCGACGACACATTGTTGATGTCCTACGTGCTCGACGCCGGCCGCGGCGCCCATGGTATGGACCCGCTTGCCGAAAAGTGGCTCGGCCACCAGACCATCACTTTCGGTGAGGTCGCGGGCACCGGCAAAAATCAGGTCTGCTTCGATCAGATCGCGATCGACAAGGCGACCGAATACGCCGCCGAGGACGCCGACGTCACGCTGCGGCTGTGGCAGGTGCTGAAGCCCCGTCTCATCGCAGAACACATGAACACCGTGTACGAGACGCTGGAACGGCCGATGGTCGAGGTGCTCGCGCGCATGGAGCAGCGCGGCATCACCATCGACCGGCAAGTTCTTTCACGACTCTCCGGCGAGTTCGCGCAAACCGCCGCGCGACTCGAGGCGGATATCCGCGACATGGCCGGCGAGCCGATCAATCCCGGCAGCCCCAAGCAACTCGGCGACATCATGTTCGGCAAGATGGGATTGCCCGGCGGCAGCAAGACCAAGACCGGCGCGTGGTCGACCTCGGCCTCGATCCTCGAAGACCTTGCCGAGGAAGGCCACGAATTCCCGCGCAAGATTCTGGACTGGCGCCAGGTCTCGAAACTGAAATCGACCTACACCGATGCGCTGCCGGCTTTCGTGCATCCGCAAACGGGCCGCGTGCACACGTCGTATTCACTGGCGTCCACCACCACCGGACGGCTGTCCTCGTCCGAGCCGAATTTGCAGAACATCCCGATCCGCAATGAAGAAGGGCGGAAAATCCGCAAGGCGTTCATCGCCTCGCCCGGCCATAAACTCGTCTCGGCGGATTATTCGCAGATCGAATTGCGGCTGCTCGCCGAGATCGCCGACATCCCGACCTTGAAACAGGCGTTCCGCGATGGACTCGACATTCATGCGATGACCGCGTCGGAAATGTTCGGCGTGCCGATCAAGGACATGCCGGGCGAAGTGCGCCGCCGCGCCAAGGCGATCAATTTCGGCATCATCTATGGCATCTCTGCGTTTGGCCTCGCCAACCAGCTCGGCATTCCGCGCGAGGAGGCCGGCGCGTATATCAAGAAATATTTCGAGCGCTTCCCCGGCATCCGCGCCTACATGGACGCGACGCGTGATTTCTGCCGCGAGCATGGCTATGTCGAAACCCTGTTCGGCCGCAAATGCCATTACCCCGACATCAAGGCGAGCAATCCCTCGATCCGCGCATTCAACGAGCGCGCCGCGATCAACGCGCGCCTGCAGGGCACCGCCGCCGACATCATCCGCCGCGCCATGATCCGCATGGACGATGCGCTGGCGCAGAAAAAACTCGCCGCGCAGATGCTGCTGCAGGTGCATGACGAACTGATCTTCGAAGTACCGGACGGCGAGGTGGAGAAGACACTGCCGGTGATCCGCCATGTGATGACCGACGCGCCGTTCCCGGCGGTGGCGCTGTCCGTGCCGCTGCAGGTCGATGCCCGCGCTGCCAATAACTGGGACGAAGCGCATTGAGCTTTTTGCGCAGCGATACCCGCCTTGCTCAAGATGTCGTCCCCGCGAAAGCGGGGACTCAGACCAATTCAAAATATTCGGCGATTAGTGGGTCCCCGCTTTCGCGGGGACGACACCGAATATAATCGCGGCGATTGACCTGTTGACGATGCGACCGCAGGGTAGCTGATACGACAATCTAACGTTAGATTGCATTCGTCTGGTCCTTGTCTTTCAAGAGAACACACCTTGTCCAAATCCGCTTCCCGCGCACGCCTTGCCGACATCATCCGCGCACGCTCATTCGGGCGTGGTGAGATCACGCTCGCTTCCGGGCGCAAGAGCGATTTCTATTTCAACCTCAAGCCCACCATGCTCGATCCCGAGGGCGCGGCACTCCTCGCCGAACTGTCGTTCGACGCGTTGAAGGACGAGACGATTGACTATATTGGCGGGCTGGAAATGGGCGCGGTGCCGCTCGCCGGTGCGATCGCGCAATTGTCCTGGCTGAAAGGCCGTCCCATCGCGGCGTTCTTCGTCCGCAAGAAGCCGAAGGATCACGGCGCGCGGCTTGCAGTCGAGGGGCTGGCGAAAGGCGAGACGCTTCGCGGCAAGCGCATCGTGATCGTCGAGGACGTGACTACCACCGGCGGCTCCGCGATCAAGGCGGTGGACGCGGTGCGCGATGCCGGCGGCGAGGTCGTGCTGGTGTTCACCATGCTCGACCGCGACGAAGGCGCGTCTGAGAATTTCAGGGAAGCCGGACTTGAATTTCGCTCGCTCTATAAAGCGGGCGAGTTTTTGAAAAGCTGACCGGGTGAACAGGATTCTCGCCATAGCCCTCGCGCTGGTCGCGATCCCCGTCCCTGCTTTCGCCGCCGAAGGGCTGAACGGTGCAGACCTTTCCATTTACTGGGCGCTTCCGTTCGCCGGCATTCTGCTGTGCATCGCTACCGGGCCGGTGTTCTATCCGCATGTCTGGGAACGCGATTACGGAAAATTCGCCGCATTCTGGGCAGTAATCGTCGTCACCGCTCTCTTGCTGAATGCTCCAACCAGCATCGTCTCCGCCACACTCGCGCATACCGCGCTGCTCGAATACATGCCGTTCATCCTGCTGCTGCTGGCGCTGTTCACAACAGCGGGCGGCATCTATCTGGAAGGCAATCTGCACGACAGTGTGTTCACCAATACGGTACTGTTGGCCGTTGGCGCACTGCTGGCCAGCGTGGTGGGCACCACCGGCGCCGCGATGATCCTGATCCGGCCGCTGATCCGCGCCAACGACGACCGCCGCACCAACGCGCATGTCGTGGTATTCTTTATTTTTCTGGTTGCCAATATCGGCGGCGCACTCTCTCCACTCGGCGATCCGCCGCTGTTCATCGGCTTTCTGAAAGGCGTCGATTTCTTCTGGACCACACACCATCTGTGGCAAGAGACGCTGGCGGTCGGCGGCATCGTGCTCGGCGTATTCATGGTCGTCGATCTTTACATGCATCACCGCGAAGGGCGTTTCAGCGCCATCAAGGATCTGACACCCGACTCGCCGCTGAAGCTGCACGGCACGGTCAATCTTCTCCTCATCGCCGTCGTCATTGCGGCGATTCTGATGAGCGCACAGTGGAAGCCCGGCATTGCGTTCCATCTTGCGGGCGTGGAGTTGCAGCTTCAGGATGTATTGCGCGACGCGATTTTCGTCGCCGTGACGCTCGCGTCGGTGGTGCTGACGAGCAAACAGTATCGCGCCGCCAACGGCTTTGCGTGGGGGCCGATCAGGGAAGTCGCGATCCTGTTCGCCGGCAT